>CAOKUK010000037.1 GCA_948472595.1 uncultured Eubacterium sp. | reverse complement strand
AAGCTGGTAGAAGAAAAAGAAGGGATGAAATTTGACTTGATTTTCTGCGGCAAGCAGGCGATTGACGGGGACACCGCCCAGGTAGGCCCTGAGATTGCAGAGCATCTGGGGCTTCCTCAGGTTACCTATGGGCTTGAAGCTGAAATAGATGGGGACAAGGTGAAGGTTACGAAAGAATTGGAGGATGGGAAGGCCATTGTCGCTGTGAAAATCCCAGCCCTCGTAACGTTTACGAAGCCTGCATGGGATCCCCGCTACCCCACCATTAAGCGCAAGCTTGCTGCAAACCGCGCGCAGATTCCGGTCATTTCCGATGAAGAGCTTGTTCTGGACGAAGCGAGGATTGGGCTTGGCGGCTCCCCAACGAAGGTAAAGTCCACCTATGTCCCCCAGAAGAAGTCCGGCGGAATAAAGATTGCGGAAGAGACGGCGGAAGATTCCGCAAAGAAACTGTTTGCAGCTTTGGCAGAAGCAAAATTAATATAAGGATTGGAGGCAAGTGAGAATGGAAGCATTGACAAAAGACATTTGGGTATTTGTCGAGACGAATGAGGATGGCACTGCGAAAAACGTTGGTTTGGAGCTGCTTACCCCAGGCAGGGTGATAGCCCAAAAGCAGGGCGGGCGCTTAGTGGCGGTTGTGATTGGAAGCAAGGTAGAGCCGGCGGTGGAGGCGGCGAACGCTTACGGCGCAGACAAAATCCTCGTCGTTGACAGCGAAGAATACGTAGCGTATTCTACAGACGCTTACCAGGCCGCCCTCGTTGCGTTGGTTGAAAAATATGGCCCCACATCCATGATGATTGGCGCTACCAATAATGGCCGCGACCTAGGGCCGCGGGTGTCCTGTAGGCTGAAGACAGGCCTCACTGCAGACTGCACAGGCATTGACATCGATGAGGAAAGCGGAAAGGTCGCCTGGACCCGCCCCACATTTGGCGGAAACCTTATGGCCACCATCCTTTGCCCCAATACATATCCGCAGATTGGAACCGTTCGCCCAGGCGTATTCAAAAAAGGGGAGCAAGGGGAGCCGAAAGCGGAAGTGGTGAAGGAAGATATCCATTTTGACCCGGCCGATATCCGCACGCAGGTGTTGGAGATTATCCGGGATTTGGATGGGGAAGGCGTGGATTTGGAAAATGCGGAGGTTATCGTATCCGGAGGGCGCGGCGTAGGCGGCCCGGAAGGGTTTGGAGCCATCAGGCTGTTGGCAGACGCCTTGGGCGGCGTTGTAGGCGCTTCCCGCGCGGCTGTGGACGCCGGCTGGATTGCCCATGCCCATCAGGTAGGGCAGACCGGAAAGACGGTGGGGCCGAAAATTTATGTTGCATGCGGCATTTCCGGCGCAATTCAGCACGTGGCGGGAATGAGCGGGTCTGATATTGTGATTGCCATCAATAAGGATGGGGACGCCCCGATTTTTGACATTGCGGATTATGGCGTTGTGGGAAACCTGTTTGAGGTCATACCTGTATTGGTGGATGAGATTAAGAAAGCGAATGCTTGACAAGAGAGCAAAAGAGGGGCTGCCGCATTCGGAAAAATGCGCAGCCTCTTAGGATTGCCAAAGGTCATTTGCGGCTATTTGAAATATTGGCGGAGGATTTGGGGCATGCTCTCGTATGCGTACAATGCCATGTCTTCCGGCGTGGCAGGCATTTTCTCGACCAGCCATCGGATATAGCAATTGGTGGAGCCGTATGCATCGAACTGCAGCGCATATTCTATTTGTTCGGACAAGGGCTTGCCGTCCAGCTGCGCCTTAATATGGTGCCTGTGGTATTTGTAAGTGATGATGTAAATCTCTTCCGCCAGAGAGTTTTGGCCGGAGAGCATACAGGCCTGACGGAGGAATTGGCTGTTTTTCTGAGCCTTGTGGTATAAATCGCACAAATAAGCATAATAGCCATTCTGCTCCACAAGCTCCCATCCATCCAATGTGCATGTGAATACCCATCGGATTAAGTCGTTTTTATCTTTGAAATGATTGTAAAAAGTTTGGCGGCTGATGCCGGAACGCTTGGAAATATCCAGCACCGTCACTTTTGCCAAGGGCTTCTCGCGGCTTAATTCGTAGATTGTATCTGCAATGATTTGTTTTACATTAATTGACATAATATTCCGCTCCTATGTAATAGGCAAATCAACAATTCTAGCTATTATTCTACTTCAAACCAGAAAATTTGACAAGTGGTTTTTCCGATTTTTGGCATCTCAATTTTTGGCAGGGATTTGGTGTTTTCACTTAGAGCCAGTATGGAAAAGCACAGGTCTTTCGGTTTTTCCAATAAAAAACTACTTGCAATTGGATTGAAACATGGACATAATTAATATAGATTATCATTTGACAAAGAGCAGGCATTGCCCATAAAAATACAAAGGAAAAAGATTGTAAATTTACTTTGCCGGTTGCAAAACCTATACTGAAAAAAGAAAGAAAGAAAAGTGCATAAATAATTTCAGAAAGAAAGATGTGAGGTGTTTTGTATGCTTCCTTTTGAAGGCGTAAAAGTAATTGAGTTCGCGCAGTTCGTTGCGGCTCCCATCTGCGGCCGCGTGCTGGCGGAATGGGGCGCAGAGGTGATAAAGATTGAGAGCCTGACAGGGGATCACAACCGGGAGCAGGGGCTGATCAATGGCATGCCCATTGAGGAAGACAACGACCCGACAATGGACTCCACGTCCGTTAACAAACGTTTCGTCAGCATCAATGCGCGCTCCCAGGAAGGCGTTGCCGTGATACACCGTCTGCTGGAAACGGCGGACGTGTTCCTGACCAATTACCGCGTGCAGGTATTGGAAAGCCTGGGGCTGGATTGGCCTGCGCTGCATAGAAAGTATCCCGGCCTTGTGTGGGCGCGGGTGACGGGCTTTGGCGAAGAAGGGCCGGATAAGGATGAGCCGGGTTATGATACCGTAAGCTGTTTTGCCCGGGGAGGCATTTCCGGGACATGGTACCCAAAGGGCACGGAGCCCTTGATCCCGATGGCGGCCTTTGGCGATAATATTACCGGCATGATGCTGGCGGGCGGCGTTTCTGCAGCGCTGTACCGCAAGGCTCGGACAGGCGAGGGGGATAAGGTGTCCATCAGCCTCTTCCATGTAGGCATTTTTGGGAACAGCTGGGCGACCATGGCCACGGAATTCCACAAAGACGACCCAGAGCCGCCTTATCCCCAGTCCAGGGCTCAGGCCACAAACCCCGGAAACATTGCCTATCCTTCCGCAGATCGGTGGATTCAGTTTGGGTGCCCGGTTTGGATCAATTATTATGATAAAATCATGAAATGCATTGGGAGAGAAGACCTGGTGGGCAATGCGGAACTCAATGACCTTGAGACCATCCAGAAAAACAATAAGATTGTGGAGCTTGAGGATATTATCGGGAACGAGATGCGCAAACGCCCTGCTGCGGAATGGCTTAAGATTTTCAAAGAGGCAGGCGTCCCCGTGCAGCCCTGCGCCACATTTGACGATATCGTGGTGGATGAGCAGGCTTGGGCGGCAAAAGCCCTTTTCAAAGCCAAGACCATTGGCGGGCAGGAACATATTTATGTCAATATCCCGGTGCGGCTTGCCTGCGTGGGGGATCCGACAGAAACCATGCGGATGGCTCAGCTGATTGGGGAAGACACGCGCCAGGTATTGCGCGAGAATGGCTATACCAACCAACAGATTGACGAGATGGCTTCTAAAAAAGCAATCCGCGTGCGCAACTGAAAAAGATAAATCAGAACATAGAGAAAGGAAGATAAGAATGTTAAACAAAACAAGAATCAGCGAAGAAGAATTGCAGGAGCTTCGGATGAAAATCCGGGGAGCGGTGGAAGGGGAATTGGAGGCTCTTTCTGCAGAGATGGAAAAAACGAATGTCTATCCCAAGGAGCTTTGGGAGATTGGGAAGAAATATGACTTGTTCCGCATCTCCCTTCCGGTGGAGTACGGCGGGATGGGGCTCTGCTTTGAGCAGCTGGTTCCAATATTAGAGGAGCTGGGGCGCGGGAATTCTGCCATCCGTATGTTCTTCCATCAGACCAATGGCCTTGGATGGGAGGTTATGGGAATGTACGGGTCGGAAGAGATGAAGAAAAAATATCTGCCGATGATGGGCCGGGGCGAGTATTTTGCATCTTTTGCCTTGACAGAGCCTGACTGCGGATCTGGCGCGGACATCCAGAGCACAGCCGTGAAAGAGGGGGACAATTGGATCTTGAACGGGACGAAGCACCTGATTTCCTTTACGGATATTGCCGATTGCTATTACACCATCGCAGTCACAGATGATAAGAACCGCAAGCATGGGCTGACGGCCTTCTTTGTGCCTGCAGACACGCCGGGGCTTATCATTGAGCCGATGCCCCATATGATGGGCTGCCGGGGGACAGGCCATGCCGTGCTGCGTATGGAGAACATGGCCGTTCCGGATGCAAACCGTTTGGGGCCTGTTGGGGAAGGGCTGAATGAGTTTATCCATGCCCTTGCCGTATCCCGCGCATCTATCGGCGTATGCCTGTTGGGGATGTCGCAGAGGTTTTTGGAAATGGCAATTGCAAGGGCCAATGACCGCGTGACTTTTGGGAAAAAGCTGATTCAGCGCCAATCCATCCAGCAGATGATTGCGGATATGGCGACCCGGGTGTATTCCCTGCGCCTTCTGGCCCATGAATGCGCCATTAAGGCAGACAAGGATGAAGACATTGAGATGATTTCCTCCATGCTGAAGCTGGACGCCATTGACACCGTCCGCTTTGTGTCCGACAGCTGCCTGGAGATTTTCGGCGGCATTGGGTATTTTGAAGACAATCCTTATGGGCCTTTGGAGCGCATGTACCGGGACGCTCGGGCAATGTGGTTTGAGGAAGGCCCGCGTACGGTGCAGCGCCTGACGCTTGTGCGGGAAGTCATTGGCAAGAAAGGCGAGATGCGTTGCTGTAACTATTATTAAAGCATGGAAAGGCAGGTAGATATGCCACGTTTAGAAGGGAAAAGCGCCATCATTACCGGAGGGAACGGAGGATTTGGAAGCAAGACTGCCCTGCTGTTTGCCCAAGAGGGCGCAGACGTCTTAATCTGCGGCCGCAATGAGGAGACGTTAGAAGAGGTGCGGGGAAAGGTTGCGGCTATTGGCCATAAAACAGTGGCGATGCGCTGCGACGTTTCCAAGGAGGAAGAGGTGAAGCGCCTGTTTGAGGCTGCGGACCGGGAGTTTGGAAAAGTGGACATATTGGTCAACAATGCCGGCTTATCCCGCAACTGCCCCATTCAGGAACACAGCACAAAGGTTTGGCATGAATTGATGTCCGCCAATTTGGACAGCGCCTTTTACTGCTGCCGGGAGGCGGCGGCTCGGATGCTAGAGCGCAAAGAGGGGGGCGTAATCGTCAATATTGGCTCCATTGCCGGGATGACAGGCCGGGACGTCAGCGCAGCCTATGCCGCTTCCAAAGCCGGGATTGTAGGGCTGACGCGCTGCCTGGCAACCCAGCTTGCCCCGTCCGGCATCCGCGTGAACGCCGTCTGCCCAGGCCCCATCCCAACGGCAGTCTTCCGGGATTTCCCCAAAGATGTCCAGGAAAAGCTGATGGGCACGGTAAAGCTGAACCGATGGGGAAGCACGGCGGATGTCGCAAACCTTATTTTATTCCTTTCAACAGAAGAAGGCTCTTGGATTACAGGAGAAGCCATCAATATCAATGGGGGAGCCTTTATGGGATAGGATTGTATCAGAGAAAATTGTATTGTCCCACACATCTATTATTCTTACAGGAAAAGGAGAGCCAGCATGAAAGAAAATGTAAAAGAGTGGAGGATAGCGGTAGTCGGAGCCGGCACTATGGGCAGGAGCATCGCGCAGTTTTTTGCGATGAACGGCCATGAGGTCCATCTTTATAACCGCTCCAAGAAAACCATGGACGACGCATTGGCGCAGATTGAAAATGATTATTCGACCTTAGTGTCGATGGAAATGTATAAAGAAGAGGACGTCCCTGCCGCTAAGGCGAACTTACGCCCGACCCATGATTTGGAAGAGGCGGTAAGGGATGCGGATATGGTGATTGAGGTTGTGGCGGAGGATCCTGCCGTTAAAAAAGAGATGTTTGCAAGGCTTGACAAGCTGGTGCGCCCGGACACGGTGTTGGCTACGAATACTTCCAGCTTGAATATTTATGAGATTGTGGAAGTCAGCCATCCGGAACGCGTCCTGATTACGCATTTCTTCACGCCGGCTTACGTTATGCCGCTGATGGAGCTGCCCAGAGGGCCGCAAACATCTGCAGAGGTGGCCAATAAGGTAGAGGAGCTTGTCCGTTCCCATGGCAAGAAAGTGGCAAAGCTGAACGAGCCCTGCCCCGGGTTCATCCTCAACCGCATGACTTTTGCCCTTGTGCGGGAGGCTGCGTATATGGTGGAGCAGGGGTGGACGACCCCGGAAGACATTGACGAGGCCATTGTCTCTACTTTTGGCGTCCGCTATACCTTTGAAGGACCCTTCAAGCTGGGAGATTTTTGCGGCATTGATATTTTTGCCCACCTGTTAGACCTTCTCAGCCCGACCTTCTCCAATGCAACAGAGGCGCCGAAGCTTTTGAGGGACATGATTGAGGCTGGGGACACAGGCTTGAAGGGAGTTTCCGGAAATGGCTTCTACAAGCACACGGATCCTGTGGCAGACCGCAGAGAGCGGGATGCTAAGATTATGAAATCCATTAAATTTGTAAATGAAGAGCTCTAATGGAGTTATAAGAAAGATTCCAGGGAAGGGGGGCCATTATGGCAAGATTTATTGGTGACGGATGCATTGGCTGCGGAGCTTGTGAAAGCACATGCCCCACAGATGCGATTTCTATGGCGGAGGATCGTTTTCAGGTGGATCCCGATGTCTGTATTGACTGCGGGGTCTGCGAGATTGGATGCCCTGCCGGGGCGATTTCAGAGCGTTAAGCACAGAGGCTAAGGGATTTGGGAAATGGTTTTGGGTTAGAGGTAAGCGATGGGACTCATGGAATGTAGGATTGACGAGTTATTTGGCAATGCGGCGCGCCGCTTCGGCCGGGAGACGGCTCTGGTTTACCAGGAAGAGAGCTATACCTGGGAGGAACTGGATATTCTTTCCGATAGGGCTGCAGACAGATTGGAGGGGCAGGGGGTGGCAAAAGGCAGCCGCGTTGGCCTGTGGGGGGAAAACAGCGCGGCTTGGGTTGTGGTGTTTTTGGCGCTGCAGAAGCTGGGCGCCGTGCCGGCTTTGCTTAATTTTAATTTTCAGTGGCGGGAGCTTGAGCAGGTTGTGCGCATCAGTAAAATACAGTGGCTCTGCTATGGCAGCGCGCCCGCCCTGAAAAAAGATCCAGGCCGGATGGAAATGGCTGTGAACAGGTTTGGGGAGGGGTTCCAAGGGTTGATGGATATCCGGGAGGAATCCATAAAGCTGCGGGAAATGCTGCAGGATGGGTCAGGCCAGGGAACCCGCATTCCGGTTTCTTCTGACTGCAGGGATTTGGCCTGCCTGCTCTATACGACCGGTACCAGCATGGCGCCGAAATGCGTGATGCACAGCCACTATTCCCTTGTTAACAATGCGGTTTTTACGGCGGAACGCATACGGATGGATTCGAAGGACCGAATTTGCGTCTCCCAGCCGCTGTTCCATGTTTTCGGCCTGATTACAAGCTTTTTGGCGGCAGTCTGCTGCGGCGCCAAGCTTTGCGTCCTGTCCCATTTTGGCAGCGAGGAAATCCTCCAATGCGTACAGCGTCATGGCTGCACAATCTTAAATGGGGTGCCGACGAATTTTATCTGCATGCTTTCCAATCCAGCTTTTTACCGTTATAAGACAGAGAGCCTTCGCCTGTCGGTTATTGGCGGCGCCAATATTTCAGCGACGCAGTTGGATTATATTCGGGAAGCTTTCCCCACGGTGCATATCATGAGGAATTATGGACTGACAGAAGGCTGCAACCTTTGCAATCACGAATATTCCGACAGCGTGAAAGCGGTTGGGCGTTCCGTAGGGAAGCCTTATCCTTGGATAGAGCTGGCTATCCAAGATCCCAAAGAGCGGCGCTTCCTGCCGCCCGGCGAAAGGGGCGAGATTGTCGTGCGCGGCTACAGCGTGATGAAGGGATATTTCGATTCTAAGGGATGCGGCCAGGCAGCGCAGGCCATAGACCAGGAGGGATGGCTGCATACGGGGGATTTGGGCATGGTGGACAGCGAGGGGTATGTGTCCATTGTGGGGCGCCTGAAGGATATTATTATTCGGGGCGGCGAGAACATCGCCCCCATTGAGGTCAGTAAGGAAATTCAGCGCTATGAGCCGATTTTAGACACTTTGGTCATTGGGGTTCCGCATCCCGTATTGGGGGAAGAGGTGGTTGCCTGCCTTGTGTTGGAATCGCCCCAGGATTATTCTGAGCCGGAGCTGCGTTCTATGCTCAAAGCCAGGCTGGCCAGGTATAAGATTCCCGCATTTTTCCTGGTCTACGATCGGTTTCCGTCGAAACCCAGCGGCAAGGTGGATATGCTTGCGCTGCAAAAGGACGCATATGCAAAGGTCAGCAGCCTTCACAAGGATGATAAGCGTTACGGCGTGAAGCTGTAGCGGGGAAATGATAAGCAAAAATGATATGAAGGAGGTAAGATACGATGGAAGGTAATGTTTCCAAGGAAGCGGCAATGGAGCTCATTAATTTGCGCCGAAGCATCCGCAACTACACGGACACCCCGGTGTCGGAGGAGGATTTGCGCATGATTTTAGAGGCTGCCCGCCAGGCACCCTCTGGTGAGAACTATCAGCCTTGGCGCTTCACGGTTGTGCGGGATGGGGAGAATAAAGATTTCCTTTCTAAGGTAGGCAAGGCAGGAAGCGGCCGCCGTTTTACAGGCGATTTGCTTTCTAAGAACATTATGGAGCGTTTTGCGAATCTGAAAGATCCGGAGAAACGGGCGAAAGCGTTTCGGAAGCTGACCAGCGGAGATGTTTCCGCATTTGTGAACCAAGCGGATGTGATTATCCTGATTTCCGGGCGCCTGGATGTGTGGGATGCGCCTTATGACACATCGGCTGCCATCGAAAATATGTGCCTTGCGGCCACAAGCCTAGGCCTGGGAACCTGCTGGGTAGGGGCGGCGACCCTGGATGTCCGTGATGAAAGGCGCATCAATGACTACTTTGGCATACCTGCAGGCTATAAGACCTTCGGCATGCTGGCAGTGGGCGAGCCTGCGCGCTATCCCCATGCACGCCCTCGCCATCCTTTGTCTGAAATTGTGTTTAAAGAAAAATTTGGCGTGCCTTATTATGAGAAGGAACCGGAAGAAACAGGAAAGAAGGAGGTATAATCATGGCATTTCTTGATGAGTTGAAGGATCAGCTGCTGTTCGATTTTCAGAATGAATTTTACAATGAGCGGGGGACTGGCGGAAAGTACCGTTTGGTTCTGGCCGGCACAGAGCTTTTTCAGAAGTACCTGAAAGACCCTTCTGACACCAATGAGATTGTGGAGCTTTTTAAGACGGAGCGCCTTGCCGCCGATGTGGAATTTTCTGAGGACGAGTTCCAAATCAATGAGAAGGTGCGCCAATGCGTATTCCGCCCCCTGTGCGCAAAGTTCCTTGCGATTGGCATCCAGCCCATGTGCTGCCCCCTGACCAATGCCCTTATGAAAGCCATTGAGTTAAAGACAGGCATGGCGCCGGAGATGCTGCCCGTCTCTCAGGAAGAGGATGTCTGCAAGGTTGGGCTGGGGAAGATGGGAAATGACAACGTAGTAGATGCGAAAGGAGTATTTTAATGGACAAAATTCGAGAATTGAGCGAGCTGGTTCGTGAGATTCCGAATGGCTCGACGATTGGCCTCGGCGGCTTTATCATCACCCGCTGCCCAATGGCTTTTGCGGCGGAGCTGGTGCGCCAGGGGAAAAAAGACCTCATCTGCTATTCTATTATGGGCACGATGGAGGCTGATTTCTTAGTGGGCGCCGGCTGCGTGAAGGAATATAGCTATGCCGGAGGGTCTTTGGACCGTTTTGGGAAGCTTGACCGCGTCAATGACAGCATAGCCAATGGCAATAAGCCTACTGTGGTCAAGGAGTATTCTGCGCTTAGCCTGGCCCTGATGTTCCAGGCAGGCGCTATGGGCGTCCCGTTCCTTCCCACCAAAAGCCTTTTGGGAACGGATATGTTGGAGAAGCTGCTTGCAGGCCAGGACGACAGCGTGCGCATGGGGAAGGACCCCTGGACAGGGGAGGACTGGCTGTACGTCAAAGCCTGCCGCCCGGATTATTCCATTATCCACGCCAATGCGGTGGATGAAAAAGGCAATGTCATCATTCACGGGCCCCTTTGGGATGTGGAATTGGCAAAGGCAGGCAAGAAGCTCCTTGTCACAGCGGAGAAACTGGTTTCGAATGAATACGTGAAGGCGCATCCGGAGGAGGTCCGTATCCCAAGCGCATTTACTTATGCGGCGGCCATCGTCCCGGCGGGAAGCTACCCTACGGCTATCTTTGGGGAGCTGGATTTCGACGCCAAAGCCCTCTGGCATTACAGCAAGGCAAACCAGGATCAGGCGCTCTTTGATGAGATGCTGAAAGAATATGTCTATGGCACGAAGGATCATTTTGATTTCATCCAGAAAGTGGGTGGGCTAAAGAGGCTGTCAGAGCTTCAGGTAGATCCTGCAAAGAGCTATCGGATTCAAGATTTGTCCAGGCCAAGTGAATAAGGAGGGAGCAGATATGGAATATACAACGAATGAATTGATGTGCGTTTCTGCGGCAATGAGGCTGAAAGACGGCATGAACGTGGCAGTGGGCGTAGGATTGCCGCAGATGGCCTGCTTTCTGGCCAAATTTACCCACGCTCCCGATTTGAATATGTTCTATGAGTTAGGCGTCTACAACCCTTATCCGAAAGATACGGGCGTGGGGTTGGCCGACCCGCGCATTTGGTATGGTTGTGAATATTATACGGGCTTTTTGGGCGCTTTGGGGGAGATTCTTGCCGGCGGCCATGTAGACGTAGGGTTTCTCGGCGCACTGCAGTGCGATAAGTACGGCAACCTGAATTCCAGCATGCTGTACAGGCCGGACGGCGGCATACGCCATTTCACGGGCTCTGGCGGGGCGGCGGACATTGCCAATTTATCCCGCAATGTGTTCCTTATCATGAAACACGAAAAGCGCAAGGTCTGCGAGGCGGTGGACTTTATTACCAGCGTGGGCGCTTATAAAGGGGGAGACAGCCGTAAGGAAAAGGGAATCCCTGCTTCTGAAGGCGTGACCGTCTTTACGAATCTGTGCATTATGAAGACAGGGGCGGAGTCTGGGCAGCTGGAGCTTCTGTCGCTGCATCCAGGCGCTACCTTAGGGGAACTTAGGGAAAATACAGGATGCGACCTCATCATTCCTCAGAATTATGAGATTACGCCGGAACCGGATTCCAAGTATCTGGAAGTTTTGCGCAATGTGGTGGATCCGAAGAGGATTTACATAAAGTGAGGAATGCATGCGGGCTTTGAAGCATGAGACTTGCGCCAAGGGAGTTGCGAGCGGACGAACAATAAGGTTACAGAATGGTCATGAAGTTCAGAGATTATGCTGAATTTTTTGTTCGTTCGCTTTTTTTGGCCATTTTTGGGGAAATATATGGAAAAATGGCTGCTTGGATGCGGATCTTTGCATGTATTTTGCACCATAGAAGGAAGGAGGAATATGATTATAGGCTCCTTAAAATAATCATAGAATGCAGAATGGCGAATAGAAAAGAATACATACATTATGCGATTGCATTGGCAGTCGGCCTTATCCTGGGCTTTGGCCTTCAGCCTGTCGATGGGCTGACCGTGGTTGGCGTCCGGGTAATCGCGATTACCGTGCCAACGCTGTACTTGTGGCTTACAACGAATACGCATTGGACATGCTTTATGATTCTGGGTTTGCTGGCTGTCACCCAAGCGATGACGCCGAATGAAGTATGGGCAAATTCCATGGGCCATTTCATCTTTACCACAGTTCTGGTGTACATGCTGTTCAATATATGCCTGACAGACACCGGGGTTATCAATAAAATTGCAAAATTCTTCATCACGCGGAATTTCGTGAAGGGAAGGCCTTATGCGTTTATGGGAATGTTCTTCCTGTCGCATTTGGTGGTGGGGTTTTTCGTAGACAGCGTTTCCCTGTCCGCCATTTATATTGGCATCGGCGAGGAGATTGCAAGGAATCTGAAGATTAAAAAGGGCGACCCCATGTATACGGCATTGATGCTGGGGATTTTGTGGGCGAATGCCCTTGCGAATATTTGCTCGCCCATCACCCATGCGCTGCCGAACCTGATTATCAGCCTGCTGGAGACCTCCTGCGGCATCACGGTCACGTATGCGCAGTGGATGGGAATCGGCTCCATTTATGCCGCCATTACCTTTGCCGTTATGATGGTTATCATGAAAATTTGGAATCCGGATTGTTCCCCATTTCAAAACTTTGACCTGGAGGGGATGAAGAAGGATGACAAGCCTCTTGATTTATCGGGAAAAATAGCGGCGCTTGTGTTCGGGATTGTGGTGTTCTTCGTGATTTTCCCATCCCTGCTCGTGAACGTAGCGCCGTTTTTCGCATATTTAAGCGGCCTTGGCGTTGTGATTCCGGCCTTGGCAGGCATCATCGCCCTTTGCCTGATTCCAGTAGGCGGCAAGCCAATCATGGATTTGCCTGCAACGATGAAGAAACTCAATTTCCCGCTGGTTCTTTTCGCAGGGACAGTCGCATGCCTGGCCGTCCCAATCGGTGCGGAAAACACAGGCATTACGGTCTGGCTCGGCAATGTCCTGAACCCATTGCTCAGCGGGGTCAGCCCGACGTTTATGGTGATTATCATGGTTGTCTTGGCATTGGCCATGACAAATTTCCTGTCCAATACCGTTACGGGAGCGCTGTTCTTCAGCATGGGGTCCATACTGCTTTCCACCACAAATTACAACATGGCTGCCTTTGCGATTATTATCAGCATTTCATCCGGAATGTCCACGATTACCCCATCTGCGTCCGTGCCCTCCCCATTTTTCTTTGGGCCTGGGCATCTGACCGTGAAGAACACCTTGAAGCCGAATCTGGCTTTCGTAATCGCTACCTTTGTGATTATCACATGCATCACGCTGCCTTTAGCGAATGTGATGCTGTAGGGAAAATTTGAGAAATACATTTGGCAGCGCCTTTATTTTTGGGAAAAATATGACGATGATATTAATATGCAGCATTTCAGGAAAGGATTCCAAACGGTTTGTAACAAGGAGGCAGGAAATGAATACCACGTCATATCATGTGGGCGGGGGGATGGCAGGAGGCGCGCAGGCCATGTCGGTATCCACCGGCAGCGCAAAGCGCGCATCTGCAGCCCGCAAGTCCCAGCAGAAAAAGGCCCCGAAAAAGCACGTGAATTACAATCCCCGTGAAATACGCTCAGCCCTGATGCGCGCCAACAGATCCCAGAGCGCCGGGCAGGTATTGTGCCAGGCCAGGTCCAAGCTGGCCAATCTTGCCAAATGCAAGGGGACGGGCATGTACAATGAGTCCGAGCTTTCCAGCGCCATCATCCATGCCAGACGGATGGTGAACTGCGCCAAAATGAAGACGAAAAACCTCAAGCAGGAGGAGCAGCAGCAAAGGAAGCACTCTAAACGGGCGGAGGCGGAGGAGCAGAAGAAGCGGAATGAGGTGAAGCGCCGCATTAAGCAAAAAGAGCGGCACATAGAGCAGAAGGTGAGCCTGGAAAAATCCCAGCTGGAGCAAAAGAAGCATGCCAGGATTCAGGAATTGATGCGAAGGCGACGCCAGAACCGCAACATGGAGCGAAGCAAAATGAATGAGGCGGATAAAGAGTACCAGACAAATATAAGCCGCGCCGCCAGCGGGGAATCCCCCATCCTTTTCAGCCGCGCCGCTTATTCCCCCAAAGAGGGGGTGGAGGTGGAGCTGAGCGATACGGGCCTGGAGCTGACGGAGGCGCAGTTAGAGCAGCAGGCAGAAATGATGGTGGCCGCCGAATTGGCTTCCATGGGGGCTGTGGTGTCTGATATGGGCGCAGGCTTAAGCCCGGCTCCAGCCCCAGGCATGGCGGCGGATGCGGTTGGGGCTGTCATTGACATAGCCGTGGAAGGCTTTTAAAGGGAAAATAAGGCGCATTTGGCAGCGGTTCGGATGCGCCTTATTCCTCTTGGTGCAGCGGGAGCGTGAAGATAAATTCAGTCCCAACCCCTTCCGTGCTGATGACATTGATATTCTCATTATGCGCTGACACAATCT
>CAOKUK010000036.1 GCA_948472595.1 uncultured Eubacterium sp. | reverse complement strand
CCCACAGACTTTCCCGGTTTTGGTAGAGGTGCTTTCTGGCACCACTTTCGCTTTTTTACCTGCCATCGTGTGCTGGTCCACCTTTCGCGTGTTTGGCGGCTCTCCAGTCCTGGGGCTTATCCTGGGGCTGATGCTGGTGAATGGCTCCCTGCCTAACGCCTACTCTGTGGCAGACCCCGCCAGCGGGGTAACGCCCCTCATGCTTTTGGGATTTATTCCCATCGTAGGTTACCAGGGCAGCATCCTGCCAGCCTTTGTAGCCGGCGTCATCGGAAGCAAACTGGAAAAGAAGCTGCGAAAAACCGTTCCCGCAGTCTTTGACTTTATGATTACGCCTTTTTTGGTGCTGTTTATCATGCTGATCCTTTCACTGCTGGTAATTGGACCGCTCCTGCATGCGCTGGAAAACGTCCTGTTAGTCATCGTGGAATATGCATTGGAACTGCCTTTGGGCATCGGCGGCCTAATCGTTGGATTCTTCTGGTCCATTATCACCCTTACAGGCGTCCACCATATCTTTAATATGCTAGAGATTAGCCTGTTAGCGAGCACCGGCTTCAACCCTTTCAACGCTATTTTGTGCATGTGCGGATTCTCCTCAGCCGGCGTATGCCTCGCCATCTCCATAAAGGCCAAAAAGAAAGAAATCCGCGCCATCGGCCCCAGCGCTACTGCATCGGCCCTGCTGGGCATCGGCGAGCCCGCATTATTCGGCGTGATTCTGCGCTATGGCCTGAAGCCGTTCCTACTCAGCTGCTCCATCAACGGCATAGCCGGCATGATTGCCATGCTGATTGGAATGAAAGGCACTGGCAACGGCATTACCACGATTCCGGGCATGCTGCTATACATATATAGCCCATCCCAGCTGATTATGTATGTGATACTTGCCCTTTCTGTTTTTGTCACCGCCTTCTGCCTGTGCTGGTTCTTCGCAGTGCCTCCAGAAGTCATGGAAACCGAGGCGGCAGCGAAAAAGGACGCCCCAAAACCTGCTCCGGCAGCTTTCCCAGATGTGCTGGGCGCCGCAGCTAAAGGAACTTTCGTTCCCATGGAAAAGATCCCTGACCCGACATTCTCCGAGGGCGTCCTTGGGGTATGCTGCGGCATCGAACCAGAGACCGGCAAAGTGTACGCCCCTATGGACGGCACAATCAGCCAGCTTGCTGATACGCTTCATGCGATAGGCATTGAGGCGGCAGGAGTGGAACTGCTTATCCATGTCGGCATAGATACCGTGGCGATGAATGGCGACGGCTTTCACAGTCACGTCAAAGAAGGGCAGGCAGTAAAAAAAGGAGACCTCCTGCTGACCATGGACCTTGAAAAAATCAAGGCCGCCGGCCACCCTGCAATCATTATGGTAATCGTTACGAATTCTGATGACCTGGCGTCAGTGGAAGCATCGGCCTCTGGCAGCCTTATGCCCGGCGATCAGCTGATGCGCCTGAAGGCGTAATGGCATTTCATTTGAATGGCAAAAGAACCGCCCAAAGGGGCGGCTCTTTTCATTCTTGACAATTGCAAGTGTCTGGCATAAAATATTTTTATGTAAGGCTATTAAAGCCAGCAAGGTGAATGATGTGTTATGATTCTTTGGATGAAGAAAGGAGGGATTGACATGGTCAGTATGCAGGATATTGCCGACAAAGCAGGCGTTTCTAGGGTCACAGTTTCCAGGGTTCTTTCGAACCACCCTTCCGTCAAGCCGGCGACGCGGCAAAAAGTGCTCCACTGGGTGAAAGAGCTGGATTACCAGCCGAATCTCATTGCCCAAAGCCTGGCTGGAAATCGAACCAACATCATTGGCCTGTTGGTTCCAGAAATTGCCTACCCTTTTTTCAGTGAAATTATAGAATCTATCGAGAACCAGGCATTTTATGAAGGATACAGCATCATTATCTGCAACACGCACCGCAGTCTGGACAAGGAGAAAAATATCCTTGCCCAGCTGCGCCAGCGGAAAGTGGACGGCATCATTGCAGTTCCGGTTTCCACAAAGCAGAGCCTGCCTGCCTATCAGCGCCTGCAGATTCCGGCAGTAATGATCACCAAGCGAATGGATGGATTCAGCAGCGTATATATCTCCCATTACAATGGCGGCCAGCAGATAGCCCGGCACTTCCTCAACATGGGCTTTCAGAAAATAGGGTATATCGGGCCTACCCAAGAATCTACCTCCGCCCTAAAATACGCCGGTTTCCAGCAGTATTTGTCTGCCAGCCAGATTCAACTGACCGATGTGATTGAATGCCCGGCGCCGAAGAACATGAATGCCAGCCTGGTCTATAAGCTGGTAAAGCAATATGCAGCAAATTCTGGCCTGCACTGCGAGGCATACCTGGCCAACGATGACATCACCGCCTGTGAAGCCATTGCTGCTTTCCGGGAATTGGGCTATGCCGTCCCGCAAGATATTGCCATCGCCGGGTTTGACAATTCCCTGCTGGCCAAGGAAATCAACCCCAAGCTCACCGCCTTGGCGCAGCCTTTGGATGAGATTGGAAAAAAATCCGTGGAAATCCTGCTGGATCAGATAAACAACGGCGCAGAGCCATGCATGTATGAGTTAGAGTCCCGTATTATCGCAAGAGAGTCCACCATCCGCTTTGTAAATGGCTGACAAAGCCACATGCCAGAAGCTTGCAATCAACACCCTGCCTACATAACACCCTTTTGGTGCAGGTATTTTTCCTTCGTGGCCAAGCCCCCGCGAATATGACGTTCTGATTTGTTCACATCCAAGACCCTCCTCGCCTGGCTGGCAAGGGCAGGGTTGATTTGCATAAGGCGCTCGGTTACGTCTTTATGTACCGTGCTCTTGCTAATCCCAAACCTTTTCGCAGTCTGCCTGACTGTCGCATTTTCCTCAATTATATAATTAGCAATATTCACTGCCCGCTCTTCTATGTAACCTTTCAACGAAATTCCCCATACACTGTTTTTTTACAATGTATGAGGAAACCTCAGGGATTATGCCTGTGCATTTCCCGATTTTCCGCTGCCTTCGAGCGCCTTCACTGCCCGATACAGTTCCTGTGCCAGCCTTTCGTGGCCTTCTGGCGCCAAGTGCAGGGAATCCTCCTTTGAGGGCTCTATATGCTCCGCAGCATTGAAAAATATGCAGTTGTGCGCTTTGGCTGCCTTTCGGTACCACTTGGGAAATTCCCTGGAACGACTGACAGCGTCCCTGCGGAAAGACCCAGAAAATGGGGAGTCGCAGATTCCTTCCCCAATCTCTGGCGGGGAGACCAGGATAATCTTGGGCTCAAATCCCTGCTTCTCCTTGGTAAAATCCTGGATGACCCCTAAAAGCGTTGCCGCCCCGCCTGCAATCTGTTCTGCGCTTGCATGGAAAGTTTCCTTCAAGTCATTGCTTCCGAGCATCAGGATTACGATATCTATGGGCTTATGGGAATTTAGGCATGGCCGCAGGTAGCCAAGCCCATTCTTCCAGCCTTCCAGCGGGTCGTCAAAAATCGTTGTCCTCCCATTGCACCCTTCTTCGATTACTCGGTAACCGCCGCCGAGCAAAGCCTTAAGCCTCCCTGTCCATCGGACGCTTTCCGAATAGCGGAATCCGTTTGAGGGATTATATCCATAAGTATTGGAATCGCCATAACAGAGTATGGTTTTCATGCAGCCCATTCCTCCTTTTTCGCATTCTGCTTACAGCTTGAGCTTGGCAAAGGCATCCGCAAAGGCGTTATTCACCGGCTCCTTTGCTTCCTTCTTCATTTTGTTCATATAATTGGCCACATCTCTTTTGGAAACGCCGCCGCCGCTTTCTTTCTTGCGCTTCTCAAAGGCGGAAAGCTTCTCCCGGTAGCCGCAGGCGCAGATAAATTTCTGCCCCTCCCCTTCCCCTACCAGCTCCATCTTCTTGTGGCACTGAGGGCAGCGGGCATTTGTCACCCGGGATAAGGTCTTGCGGTAGCCGCACTCCCTATCCTGACAGACCAGCATCCGGCCGTTTTTGTGGTTTACCTCTAACAAGAGCTTGCCGCAGTCCGGGCATTTTTTGTTGGTCAGGTTATCGTGTCGGTAGGTCTTGGAGGAAGCGGCGATATCCTTCACAATGTCCACGGTGTAGCTTCGGATCTCTGCCTCAAAGTCCTTCTTTTTGGCCTTCCCTTTGGCTATGTCCGCAAGCTCCTGCTCCCACCTTGCCGTCAGCTCTGGGGAAGTCAGCCCCTGGGGCGCCAGCTCCAGCACCTGCCTGCCTTTCGAGGTCAGGTGGATGTATTGGTCCTTTTTTTCAATCATAAAGCTGTTAAAGAGCTTTTCGATAATGTCTGCCCGGGTGGCGACAGTGCCCAGGCCGCCGGTCTCCCCCAAGGTCTTTTTCAGGCTTTGGTCTGCGCCCTCCATGTATTTTACGGGATTTTCCATGGCGGCTAACAGGGTGGCCTCTGTGAAGGGCACAGGGGGCTTAGTCTTTCCCTCTGTGATTTTAGCCTCCCCAAAGCGTATTTTCTGCCCATTGGAGAAGTCTGGGATGCTGCCTGCCACAGGCTCCTCTGCTTCCTCTTCCTCCCCCAAGATGCCGCTGCTTTCCTGAAGGGTTTTGATTTCCTGCCATCCTTGCTTCTTTATGACTTTGCCTTTTAAGGTGAGTCGCTCCCCATTGCAGAGCGCCGTCACCTCGGTCTGCTGGTACTCGCAGGGCGGCAGGAGAGCTGCCAAGAAACGGGACGCCACCAGCTCATAGATTTTCCGCTCCCCATACTCCAGCTCGCTTAAACGGATGCCCTGCTCTGTGGGGATGATGGCATGGTGATCCGATACTTTTTTGTCGTCCACAAAAGACTTATTCCCCTTGATGGGGGACTTGAGCAGCTTGGCGCAGACAGGCGTATAAGCGCCGCCCCGGCAGGCCTTCACCCGTTCTGGCAAAGTGTCCACAATGTCCGCCGTCAGGTAACGGGAATCCGTCCGAGGGTAGGTGACCACCTTGTAATGCTCATAGAGGCGCTGCATATAATCCAACGTCTGCTTTGCGGAAAAGCCGAACATGCGGTTGGCATCCTGCTGCAGGGAGGTTAAGTCATACAGTTGGGGGGCGTAGGATTTCTGCTGCTTCTTTTTTACTTCCTGGACAGTCCCAGTGCTATTGGCTATCTTTTCCGCCGCCTTTCTTATCTCTTCCTTTGAAAAAGTGGAGGCGCTGTTGTCCTTGGATTTCCAGCTCCAGAGGGCGTCCTGGCCTTTTACCTTCAGCCCATAGTACTCCTTTGGGCGAAAAGCCTTAATCTGCTCCTGGCGCTTCGCAATCATGGCAAGGGTAGGAGTCTGAACCCGGCCGCAGGAAAGCTGGGCATTGTGCTTGACTGTCAGCGCGCGGGTGGCGTTCAGCCCCACCAGCCAGTCTGCCTCCGCTCTGGCAACAGCCGCCTCGTACAGCTTCTGGTACTCCTTGGCGTCCTTGAGCTGGGAGAAGCCCTGCCGGATGGCTTTGTCTGTGACAGAGGAAATCCAAAGGCGCTTCATGGGCTTTTTGACGCCTGCCTTTTTGATAATCCAGCGAGCCACCAACTCCCCTTCCCGGCCTGCGTCCGTAGCAATGATGATGTCCTTGATATCCTTCCGATGCATCTGCGCCTTCACAGTCTGGTATTGCTTTCCTGTCTTCTTGATGACTTGAATCTCTAATCGTTCCGGGAGCATAGGGAGCGTCTCCATTTTCCAGACCTTCCACTGCTCCCCATAGCTTTCCGGATCGGAGAGCTCGATTAAATGGCCCAATGCCCAAGTCACCACATAGTCCTTCCCTTCCAAAAAGCCGTTCCCGCCCTGCTTGCAGCCCAGAACCCTTGCTATGTCCCTGCCAACGCTGGGCTTTTCTGCTATCACTAATGATTTCATAATCCTTGCACCTCACTCTTCCATATTTCTTCCATCCGGCCCCTCCTTCTCATTATTATAAATTGTTACGATTTAGGCTCCGAAGCCGTGAATATCGGCCTACAGCCGCATCTTCACCTTAAGTATCCGCATCACGGATTCTTCCAGCCGTTCTTCTGTGATTGTCCCCTGGGCCACGGCGTCCAGCACCCCCTGGTAAGCGCTCCGAAAATCGGAAGGCATCAGCAGCATGTCATTGCCTGCCTGAAGGGCTTTCACCGCTGCCTGGGCAGAAGTGTACTGGTCTACCACTGCCGCCATATTCAGTGCGTCTGTCAGCACAATCCCATCATATCCCAATTCTCCTCGCAGATAATCCTGGATAACTGTCCGGGAACAGGATGCCGGCACATCGTCCCCTGCCGCCTGGGGCAGGGAGATATGCCCTACCATCACGAAAGAAATCCCTTCTTCCATGCACCTTTGGAATGGGATGACATCACTGCTTTTGAGCTCTTCCCAGGTCTTATCCGTATAGGCATAACCGTTATGGGTATCCCCCAGCGTGGCCCCATGGCCTGGGAAATGCTTGATGCAGCCATAAATCGGATGGGATTCCAGCCCTTCCAGGTTTTGGGCTGCCATCTCGGCAACCAGCTGCGGGTCGCTCCCATAGGAACGCCGCTTCACCACCGTGTTGTCTGGGTTGGTCAGGGTGTCCGCCACCGGCGCAAAATCCAAGTTAAAGCCCATCCGGCTTAAATAACCCCCAATGGCGTCCCCAGAATCATAGGCTCGGCCAGCGTCTCCAGAGGCTCCAATTTGTGCATTGTCCTCAAATTTCGGCACATCAATATTGGCACAGGAAGCCACGCGGGTCACCTGGCCGCCTTCCTCATCCACAGAAATCAGCAGCGGCAGGCCAATCCTCTCCTGGGAAAACTGCTGCTGCTTTTCAATCATATTTGTAACCTGCTGCTCTGACACGATATTTCCCTGAAAATAAATCAGCCCGCCCACAGGATATTGATCCAATGCCGCTTTGGTAGCCTCGCCTGCCTGAGTCACAGAGCCAGCGCCTGTCAAAGCCTCCGGCGTAATCAAAAAGAGCTGAGCCACCTTCTCCTCCAGGCTCATGGAAGCAAGCTTATCCTGCGCCTTTTTCTGCAGCGCCCCATCCTCTTCCTCAGCCTGCACGCCACTTCCAGAGCTTTCTCCATTGGCGCCTGCTGCTTGGCCTGCCGGGGCGCCGCTGCCCTCTGCCCCTTGACTGCTCCCTTCTGCTGTTTGGCCTTCTCCTGCGCCTTCTAAATCGGCGCCCGCCGCCTGGCTATCTCCTGTGCCTTCTAAATCGGCACCTGCCGCCGAGCCTTCTCCTGTGCCTTCTCCATTGGCGTCCTGGCTGCTTCCAGCATCGTTGCTGCCTTCGCCATCCTCCCCTAGGCTCCTTTCCAGGCCAAGCTGCCCTCTGGAGCCTTCGGCGCCCAGGCCGGGCCAGAACAGCCCCTTAGATTGGCACACGACTAAAAGGGCTGTCAGCAGCAGAAGGCTGCCTGCCAGTCCCATTAAAAATTGATTCTTCCTTCTTCTTTTCCTCATAATTCTCCCATGCTATCTGATTTTCCTGGTTCCCCTGCAGCCTGGGAAATTGCTGCAGCCATAGAACTCACCATACATTCCCTTGCGCCTAACCATCTCTGCCCCGCACTTCGGGCAAATCACGCCAGGCTCTTTTGGACTCCTCTCCTGCAGCATTCTCCCTAATTTCTCATAACATTCCTGGTTCATCGCACAGTCTTTAAGCGCCCGATGGGCGCCGCTGGTGCTGATGCCGAAATGCTCCGCCACATCCAACAGCCTGTGGTGAGAAAGCTGCGGCAGGCACTGCCTTGCCAGAAACAGGGTGTCAATATAGTCATTCCCGATTTCTTTCCCATATAAGCGCATGGCAGCCCGGCTGATAAATTTCATGTCAAATGTATGTATATTATGCCCTACCAGTATGCTGTCCCCGATGAAACTGCAAAACCCGTCCATGGCCTCCTCCAGCAGGGGCGCATCCTTGACCATCCCGTCTGTGATATGGTTGACTCTGGATGCGCCTGCCGGGATATGCCTCTGGGGGTTAACCAGCGTGCTGTACTCGGCAGCAGGCCGGTGCCCCTGAACCCATATTGCAGAAATCTCTATGATTTCATCTTCCTGCCAGCGAATCCCCGTGGTCTCCAAATCGAACACCACGTAATCCCCCAAATACTGGCTGAGCCGTCTTCCTTTGCCCTGCGCCATTCCTATCCCTCCACTGCCTTCAACACATAAATCCGGGACTCAAAGTCACAGGAAGGCTCACTGTCCGGCGGCACTTCCCCGGCAGTCACATCCGAGGTGATCAGCCCAAAGCCCATCAGCTCATCTCCATAACGCCTCGAGCCGTCAAGGCTGTTCTCATAGCAGAAGTCAGGGCACAGCCCTTCCAGCTGTATGCGGGTGAAGCTGGCATTCACCCGGTTTAGAATCCGATACCATCCCACAAGGGCTGTCCGTCGGTCTTGGCTCACCGCCATCCAGCACATCTCATTCCCTTCAAAGGGGCTCTTCAGGCGGTAAAACTTGCCAAACTGCAGGATGCTGCGGTATTCCTTCATAAAGGAAACCTGTTTCTTGACCTCTTTGATTTCTTCCTCCGACAGGCGGTTCAAATCCAGCTCATAGCCAAATGTCCCAAAATAAGCCACATTCGCCCTCGTATGGAAAGGCGTGCTGCGGAACACCTGATGGTTGGGGACCACAGACACATGGGCGCCGATGCTGCTAATCGGATAGCAAAAAGAGGTGCCATACTGAATCTTCATCCGCTCCACCGCATCCGTGTCATCGCTTGCCCATCCCTGGGGCGCAAAATAGAGCATGCCTGGGTCAAACCTGCCGCCGCCGCTGGCGCAGGATTCAAAGAGGACATGGGGAAACTCCTCTGTCAGCCGCCTGTACAGCTCATAAACCCCTAGGATATAGCGGTGGAACACCTCTCCCTGCCTGTCCGGCGGCAAGGCTTTGCTGTAGCATTCCGTAATGCTGCGGTTCATATCCCATTTAATATAAGAGACCTTTGCCTCCCGCAGGATTTTGGCCATCATCCTATAGATGGCGTCCACCACCTCCATCCGGGAGAAATCCAGGACGAACTGGTTCCTGCCATGGCTCTTTGCACGCTCTGGAACCTCCAAAATCCAGTCTGGATGGCTGCGGTACAAATCAGAATCCAGATTCACCATCTCCGGCTCAAACCAAAGGCCAAACTTCATCCCAAGACCCTCTATGCGCTCCGCAAGCCCGGCAATCCCGTGTGGCAAGCGGTTTGTATTGGCCACCCAGTCCCCCAGGCCGGCAAGCTCGCTGTTCCTCATGCCAAACCATCCATCGTCCAGCACAAACAGCTCCACGCCGCACTCTGCCGCTTTTCGGGCTATCTCCAGCAGCGCCTCTTCCGTAAAGTCAAAATAAGTGGCCTCCCAGTTGTTGATTAAGATAGGCCGCTCCCTATCCCTCCAATAACCCCTGGCCAGCCGCTTCTGGTACAGCCGGTGGAAATCCTGGCTCATGGCATTGAGCCCCTGACAGGTATACGCCATTACAGCCTCTGGTGTCTGGAAGGACTCCCCAGGCTCCAACCTCCAGGCAAAGGTGTCCGGATGGATGCCCACCAGCACCCGGGTGCCGCCATGGGCGTCCACCTCTGCCTGCATCAGGAAATTGCCGCTGTAGACAAAGCTGAACCCAACCGCCTCCCCCTGCCGCTCCGTAGTGGCAGGCCGCTTCAGCACCAGGAAGGGGTTATGGTGGTGCGAGGAATTGCCCCGCAGGCTGCCAATGGACTGTGCGCCCATAGCGAGCCTGCGGGTCACCACATGCCGCTCCCTTGCCCATGCGCCGGACAGCTGCACCCAGTCATAATCGCAATCCGGCAAATCCAAGCAAAGGCTCATGGCGCGTTCTAAGCGCACAGCCTCTGCGCCCTCATTGACATAACGGACGTTCCTGGCCATCAGCCCTCCCTGGGCAAACACCGTATAGGACAGCTCTGCCTTTATCCCAGTCACTGCATCTTTTACCTCCACCACAAGGGTCTCTGCTTCCCCCGGTTCTTCCACATAAGTGGCCGGAAGCCCCAAAAGCTTAGGCTTCCCAGCCTCTATGCGGTGCCCCTGGTAACGGAAATCCGATATCCTGCTCCCGTTCTCCTGCCAGATTTCCACTGCCGGGCTGCGGTAATCCCCTGTCCCATAAGAAGGCAGCTCCTGCTTCACATGCTCTAAGGAAAATACCTTATCTCCCAACCTGGGGCAGGCAGCCATCGCCCGGGGCGCAAGCTCCAGCAGATTTGAAAAGCCTTCCCTGTCATGCATCCTCTTCCCAAAATAAAGCTGCCCCAAATGCCCATTTTCCAGGACAATCATAACGTAGCTGATTTCCCCGTTATACAGATGAAATGTCTTTGATGATTCGTGATATACAATACCCATCTCTTCCTCCATTCCTGCTTTTTGAGTACTAATTTCCTTTTATCCAATGCAGTCGGCATAATTTAAATTTATACTGGAAATTTGCCGTTACTTTGATTATAATGGTTTTTGAGTAATTGTAAAGACATAATCTAACGATAAGAGAGGAATTTTCCTATGGCAGAATATCAACAACTTACACATGAGTTTCAGCCGGTTTTCAATAAGGATTCCCGCATCCTTATCTTGGGAACCTTTCCCTCGGCTAAGTCCAGGGAACAGCATTTCTATTATGGCCACCCGCAGAACCGATTCTGGAAGGTGCTGGCGGCAATCACAGGGGAGAAGACGCCAGGGGAAATCGCAGATAAGAAGAGCCTGCTGCTCCAGCACGGAATTGCCATCTGGGACGTCATAAAAAGCTGCGAAATCCTGGGTTCTTCTGACAGCAGCATCCGCAATGTGGTTCCATCGGACATCTATTCCATCCTGAAAGGGACGAAAATCCGGGCAATTTTTGGAAACGGCAACAAGGCCTGCGAGCTCTATGGAAAATACGCCCTGCCCCTGCTAAAGGAACGCTGCCCAGGGGATTGGAAGGATTGGGCCGGCACTTGCAACATCCGCCGCCTCCCTTCCACCAGCCCCGCCAATGCGGCATGGTCCTTAGACCGCCTGATTGCCAGCTGGGGGGAGGAAATCAAAGGCGTATTGGATACCACCGCATCCAATGCAGCCTTGCACTGAAAGGAGGCGCCTTATGCTTTGGGATACACATATGCACACTTACTTTTCAAGCGACAGCGAGGCTGATATCCATGGGATGGTGAAAGCCGCCATGGACGCCGGCCTTTCTGGCATCTGCTTTACAGACCATATGGACATAGATTACCCCTGTGACAAGCCCCAGACGTTTTTCTTCGACCTGCCGGAATATTATCAAAAAATGACGGAAATACAGGCAGAATATAAAGATATTTTTCCCATCCGAATAGGGATGGAGCTGGGCCTTCAGGAACACCTAAAGGACAGGCTCCCAGGAGTTACGGATGCATACCCTCTGGACTTTGTCATCGGCTCCTCCCATTTGGTGCATGGCTTCGACCCTTATTACCCAGAATATTTCCAAGGGAAAGAGGAAGATTGCGCTTACCGGGAATATTTTGAGTCCATTTTGGAAAACCTGGCGGTATTTGACTGCTTTGACGTCTATGGCCATATCGACTACATTGTCAGGTATGGGCCGAACCAGAACCAATTTTACTCTTATGGGAAATTTGCAGACGTGATTGATGAAATCCTGCGGACGTTGATACAGAAAGGAAAAGGCATCGAAATCAATACCGCCGGATTCAAATATGGCTTAGGGCATCCGCATCCTACGGAGCAGATTTTGAAGCGTTATAAGGAACTGGGCGGGGAAATCATAACGGTGGGGGCTGACGCTCACAGAGCGGAACACGTGGCCTTTATGTTTGGAAAAGTGCCTGAAATCTTAAAAGCGGCTGGATTTCAGTATTATACGGTGTTTCGGCAGAGAGAGGCGGAATTTTATCCGCTATAAACCATAAGGGAGCATGGAGACGCCCAATCGAAAGCGCACAAGCTTTCCTGAGCGTCTTAGGCTCCCTTAGTGATTCGTTTGCTAAAGCGTCTGTGCACTCTCAATGGAACGCCCGCCTTAAATTTTAGAAATATTGCCCCTCATTCCTCCTCAAACGGAAGCAGCTCTCCCACTTTGCTCCCGTCTGCCAGGCTATAAGCCTCCACTCTCCCACTGTAATACATTAGATAGAACACATCCCCAATATAGGTTCCCCGCACACTGGAAGAATCGTCCATCTCCAAATCTTTGCACTCCATTTCCATGCGCTTCTTAAATTCCCCATTTTCATAGGAAAACAGCAAGTACTTGCAGGTGTAATCCTCTTCATAGCTTTCGGCGCTAAAGCCAAACAGGTTCTTTTCCAGGTCAATCAGCACCGCCTTGTAATTATAGAGGGCGTTCGCATAGCTATAGGCTCCAAGGCTTAAGGTGGACTGCTCTTTTACATCTGCCGGATTGGAAATATCAAACATCGTAAGCTTCAGCCCCTCTGTTGCGCCCGTCTTTTCATCTGCCTCCATGCCAATGCCAAGGAGCAGGCTGTCTGCGTAAAAGTGCAGGTACTCCGAAAATCCGCTGATTTTTAATTCCCCCAATATCTTTGGATTCCGGGGGTCTGACAAATCTACGGAAAATAAAGGGTCTACCTGGCGGAAGGTGACAAAATACCCTGTATCCCCCAGAAACCTTGCAGAATAGATTCTCTCGTCTTTAGCAAGGTCCTCAACCTTTCCGACCGCATTCAAATCCGAATCCAATACATACAGGCTATTCGAAGTAGACAAATCAACGGAATTGTATCCAATCTCCTCTCCTGTGATGTCATCTACTACCTTTTCCACTTTCTCTTCCTCGACCGTGGTGACCAAGCGCAGATATCCCCCATGCTCATTCATGGCAAAATCATCTTGAAGGGATCCTTTGACTGTCCCCTCAGCTTTCTTTTCCATTTTCCCATCTTGATAAGAGAACCGGTAAATATGGGTGCTGTCGCTTACCACCCCTTCCTGGTAATGGCCTGCATAGACAGAACTCGCCAGGTATATGCTGTCTTTGCTCACATAGAAGCTGTCTGCCGGGGCGGCGATGGCCTTGGTGTCGGTGAACGCATCCGGCTGCTCCATGGAGACAGAGGCCATCACCAGGTAAGAGGCGCTTTCTATTTCTTCGGGCAGGTAAATTTTATCGGCAGCCAAGGGCTTATTGTCCAGCTCTGGAATATACGCCCTGTAATCCATCTCCATTTTAGGCTGATATGCATCGTATCCCGCAAAGACATAGAGGTATCCGCCGGAAATCCTGGAATCCTTGTAATTGCCCTTTATGGTAAACTCATGGAACTTCTTGGGCTTGGTGCGGTCTTTGATGTCATATATATGGATTTTCGTAAATGGCGCCTCAAAAGCTTCGCATGCCACATCCTCCATGGCGCCTCCAGCACGATTGCCTTCGCTGTGGCCTGTGCTGGCCCATCCCGTCTCCATAATTACCAAAGTATCCTTCCAGACATAGAGCTCATGGATGCGCCCCTCTGAAAACTCCCCTACTGCAGCGGCTTTCTTCAGGCCGCCCTCGGTGTCTGTAATCTGCACGGTTTCCTTGCCTGTCTCATAATCCATGCTGACTGCGCGGTAAAGGTATCTGCCGTCATTTTTGACAATATCCGCTTCCTCTATGTCCTTCTCTTGCTGATTGGTCTTGCCGTAGCCCTGTTCCATAGGCTGGCCTGATGAGGGGGACGCCTGGTCTGCCGTCTCTGGCGCTGCGGCGTCTAGGCTTTCCTGAACGCTTTCACTCTCTGCTGCCGCATCCTCAAGAGCAGTCTCAAATCTTGCATCTTCTGCCCATCCTTTGCCATAAGACAGATTCTCCTGCTTTTCCCAGACCTTGCAGAATGATTGGTACACCTCTTTGTAGCTAGCCCCTTCCTTGAGGCTGGGTGCGCTGCTGTCTGTGGAAACGTCCTCCTTCCTTTCCATGCCGCTTTCTGTATTGCGAAAGCCATGCCGCCAATCGGCAAAACGCCCTGCCGCAAACAATGCCACTGCCAGGCAGGCGGCTGCCGCCATACCATACCGCCATTTATAGGAATGCTTCTTGGGCCTGCCTTTGCCGAGCTGCCCTCCATCTTGGCTTTGCAGGCGCTTTTCGCCATGGGCCGCCCCCCCTTCCGGGGCTGCATGCGCTTCTTGCTGTGGGCCGCCTTGCTGGGCTGCCTGTTTCAGCCAGGCTTCCATCTGCATTGGGTGTAAGCTCTCTGGTATCTGTACCGCTTCCGCTGCTTTTTGCAATGACCGCTTCATGGCATTCTCATCCCATCCCGCCGTCTTTCCATGCTTTCCCATCATCACACCTCCAATTTCTTTCTCATTTTCTGAAGCGCTCTCCGATACTTGGAACGGACTGT
>CAOKUK010000035.1 GCA_948472595.1 uncultured Eubacterium sp. | reverse complement strand
TCCCCGCTCTCGTCCATGGGCTTAATTTCCGCCTCCGCAATCTTGGGCGGAAAATCCCCGAACAGGGTATTTGCCGGAATCACGATATTCTTATTCTCTTCCGATACCTCCACCGGCTCCATCCGAACATCCTGCAGGGAAAGCTCACCTGAGAAGACATCCACCCCCTCAACGCTGACCGGGCGGTAGCCCTCCGCCTCCACAATCACGTTATATTCCGCATAAGGCTGGGTCAGCTGCTCTGGCTCCATGCTGTACTCTAAAGGAGGGGCCGCCAGCGTAAGCACCTCCGACTGGCCGTTCGCATCTGTGGAAATCTGCTCTAAGGCATCCTGCGGATCGCCTGTATAGGAAATGGTGACCCTGGCATTCTCCACAGGCACCATCCCGATTGTGGACGTTACCCGAACCTTCATCGTGCCATTGTCCACATGATTTACCTGCGCAGCGCACAAATGATTATTTTGCATAATTACCTCATAAAGTGTAAACTTATTTATAAGTTATGATGCGGTATGCAAAATGGTGCAGACATTCTGCCAAATATTACCCAATCCGCCCGTCAAATTTCCCGCCATGGCGTTTGCGGCCATAGCCTGCCGCTGCCAAAAATCGGCGCCCTCATCCCCCGCAAATGGAAAAAGAAAGCCGGATGTCCTGTTCGGCGTCAATCTTGTAAGGCTCTTCAATGTCCGTCCCCCAGCTGTCAATGCCCCCAACGCCCCTTACGGCGCCAAGGACGCAGAGCACCGTCCTCCTGGCTGGCGGGAGTTCCTCCTGGTGGGACGCATTCTCCAATTCCTCCGCCGTGTAGGGAAGGCAGCTGAAGGCAAACTCCCTGTCTACAGAATCCACCCTCAGGCTAAAACGCTCTTTTCCGAAAGCTGCGTTATCCAGAACCGTGTCCCGGTACACCTCCAGCCATTTCGTGTCCATATGGACTCCGCAGTCCTGGGGGCATAGGTACGGCGTGACGGGAAGGCCATCCACACGATACACGCCCTTCTTTGAACCAGCCTTCCGATCAGGGTACGTCTCACCGCTCAGCCCCTCGTAGGCATAGCCTACGGCTTTCGTAGGCATGACAAACCGCATCCCAAAAACCGGGAGCCCCGGAAGCCCCTCTTTGCCCTTATATTCCGCAGTGACCATAAGCTTGCCGAAAGGGCTGGCCTCATAGGTCACCGCCACCTCCGTCTTGGGGACAGTGATTGTCTCATAATGGAAGGTGACCGCCAATGCCTCGGCATGTTCCCCTGCGCCAAACCGATTATTTTCCGGCGCCTTGGGGAGCGGGATTTTCTGGCCGTCCACTGCCACCTCTATGCCTGTGCAGCCCATATACATGTCTGCGCCCAGCCACATGCCAGATTTCAATTGGAAGCCGCTCCCCCTGTCATTATCAGTCAGAGCCCGCCAGAAAGTGGGCTTAGGGGTGCGGTACAGCCATTCCCTCCCCTGGATGGAAAGGGACTCCAGCCCCCCGGTCTGGTAAGAGAAAATATAATGGAAGCCGTCCCCCTTCACGCCCAATGTCACGTCCCCAAAAATCAGCTGCATTTTGCCTGCGCCTTTACTTGTACAATCCATAATAATACCTCACCTCCTGCATTGCCGGCTTCTCCTGGCGGTCTGCAAACACAATCCCATTGCCGGAAAATTCATAATCTGATGGCCTGTCGTCAAAATCGCCGCCATAGCGCAGCACCCTCTGCCCTGTCACTTCATCCTCCACCTGGATGGCTTGATCGATGAAATCCCATAAAAAGCCCCCCTGGTACATCTCATACCGATCCAACAGCCCCATATAGGATGCCATGCCGCCAATGGAATTGCCCATCCCATGCATGTACTCACAAAGGAGGAAAGGTTTTTTGGGGCTGTTGTCCAGATACTCCTTCACGCGCCAAGGCGGGGCATACATCTGGCTCTCCACCTCGGAAAGCCTGTCCTCATAATCCCTATTGTGGAACACGCCCTCATAATGGACAATCCGCCCCGGATCCATCTGCTTATAGTATTCCTGCATCTTGCACAGAGCCTCCCCCACATAAGATTCATTCCCCAAAGACCAGAACAGGATGGATGTGTGGTTCTTAAACACTTCAAAATTCGTCTTTGCCCTGTCCAAAACAGCGCCCTCCCACTCTGGAAGGCTCCCCGGCACATTCCAAGAGGGCTCCACCACGCTCATTTTCTGCCAAGAACCATGGGATTCCAGATTCGTCTCCGCCATCATGTAAATGCCATTTTCATCGCAGAGGTAGTACCAGGGAATCTGGTTGGGGTAATGGCAGGTGCGAACCGCATTGATATGGTTCCGCTTCATGCATGCCATATCCCACTCTGCCTCCTCCTTAGACAGGCACCTGCCGTTTTTAGCGCTCCACTCATGGCGGTTCACGCCATTGATAATCAGCCTCCTGCCATTTAGGCAAATCACCTTGTCCTTTATCTCCACCCTGCGAAACCCAAAGGGATAGGGCACGATTTCCACCAATCCGCCCTCCTTGTTGAATACCCGCACCTCCAAGCGGTAGAGATAAGGGTTCTGGTTATCCCATGGAGTTACCCGCCCCGGCATCTGACAGGCGCCCTCCATTTTTACCGTCCTCCACTGCGGCACCCCATCGCTTTCCTGGCCTTCCCCCAAATCTATCTTGGAAGAGATGCAAGTTTCCTCCCCGTCCTTTACGGAAATCTCCACCCATCCCTCCTGCGCCTTGCCTGACAGCCTCAGCTGGACGTCTACCATCCCCTTGCCGCACTCCACATCATAGCAAGGCTTCACCCACAAATCCTCCACATGGGTTTTCGGCCTTGCGCACAAAGTGACGTCTCGGAATATCCCAAAGAACCGGAAGAAATCCTGATCCTCTAAGTAAGCCGCCGTACTGCGCTTATGGACTTCCACCGCCAGCACGTTCCCTTTCCTGCGGACAATATCCGTAAGGTCAAATTCCGATGGGGAAAAGCTGTCTTCCGCATAGCCGATAAACCTTCCATTCAGCCAGACATACATCGCCTGCTCCACGCCTTCAAAGAGAATGCTGACCCGTTTCTCCGCCAGCCCCTCTTCCAAATCAAACCGGCAGAGATAGGAAGCCACCGGGTTATAGCCCGCTCCGCTAAACTCCCCTTCTGCCCGCACCCCTTCCATGCCGCACCCGGCAGGCCTGCGGAAATAATGCCCTTCCCATGGATACATGGTATTGATATAATGTATTTTATCATACCCCGCCAGCTCCAAATGCCCGGGCACCTGAATGTCATCAAACCCTTCGCTGTCAAAATCTTCCCGGTAAAAATCCTGCGGGCGACCTGCCGCATTCCTGGAATAGCGCACCTTCCACACCCCATTCAACGATTGCTTCAGGCTGCTTGCCCCAGAGCCATACTCCTCCAGGCTCCCATAATACAGGTGGTCGCTGTGGGCTTCCATCTGGTTGACCCGGAACACCCTTGGATTGTCAATCCACTTCAAATCTGCCTCCATATGCCATTCCTCTCATAAGATCAAACAATACGTTCCTATACGTTTTACTATTTTACTAAAATTTTCCCAGAAACGCAAGACCTTTTTTACTAATATCTTCCAAAAATATTTGCTCCCATGCGCCATTTTCTGTCATTCCACACAAAAATAAGGCTGCTGCAGAAAATGCTGTTCCAACCTTCTTGGAACTCGCCAATTCCTGCGACAGCCCTCATCAAGCAAAATTCATGCCTTTCCATAAGGATGCGCCCGCCAGGCCTGCGCATAGCGCACGTCAGACGCCTGGCTGATATACCTTTCATCCATCTGCAGCTTCCTGGCATACAATGCGCCGCTAATGCATATGGCCAGCACCGCTATGGTAAACACAACCACATTCCCCCGCTTCTTCGTCTCATTCACGCAGGCAAACTTGTCTTGTTTCCTTCTCATAACCATCACTTTCCCTTCTCAATCCATTAGCGCCTTGTTCTGAATCACAGACAAATTTTAACACTAGTTTTTGAAAAAATCTTTAAATCCATTCTATTTCTTTCTTAAGAAATTATGAAAGAAATTATCACCCTGACCTTACACCGCTCAAGCAGTAGAATTTTGTAAATCCTTGTAAGATAACGGCATAAACTTTCTTAAGAAATTATGATATTCATTGACACCCTACCGGAATAGGCATATACTTTTCATTGGAAGAAAATACCAAATATCAAGAAGTAAGGAGTGAGACAGTTATGAAAATTTTACAAAAATCTTCCAGAATCTTGCTGATTCTCTGCGGGGTACTCTTTTTCGCCATTCTTCCTGAAACTGTGTCGGCTGCGCCTAAAAAAGTCTCCGGCATGAAATGCGGGGTTACGACCCAGAGCAGCATCAACATCTCCTGGAGCGGGCAGTCTGGCATTTCCGGTTACCAGATTTACCGTTCCTCTGCTTATGACGGAGAGTACAGGAAAATCATGAACGTCAACCCGCAGATGCGCGCCTTCTGTAATAAGAACTTGCCCAGCGGCCAGGAATATTATTACAAGGTGAGGTCTTACCGCAGCAAGGGCGGCAATGTCTCCTATGGGAAATTCTCAAAAATCCTCCGGGGATACACCAAGATGTCCGCCTCCCAAAAGGCCACGGTGCGGGCAAGGGTCAACCTGCGCAAGCATGCAGGGACAAACCACTCCGTCTTGACGACGCTGAGCCCAAACACCACCGTATCCATTATCTGCTCTGCCAAGGACAAAGCCGGCGCTGACTGGAAATATGTCAAATGCACCTCCAACGGGCGCACATACAAGGGATACATTTACAGCAGCCTGCTGTATAAAGCCAACAATGCCCAAAAGCACAAAGCCAAGATTACTGCCAGCAGCTTAAACGTCCGAGCCAATGCAGGCATGGGCGCACGGGTCATCGGCAACTTGAAGCGGGGGCAGACCGTCACGGTTTTGGGCACGAAGAAAGCTTATGACGGATCTTCCTGGGCTTATGTACAGTTTAAAAAGAACGGGCGCACGGTAAAGGGCTATGTTTCCACGAAATATATCCGAATCCTCTAATCCCGCTGCAGCGCCCGTCTGTTATTTATACTAAAAGGACTGCCATTTGCGGCATCTCAGCTTTCAATATTTCCGCTGACGCCCCATCTGGCAGTCCCTTTTTTCCATATTCTTCCCAAACTGTAAACTATCAGGCGCACCATCTTAAGAAGGCCGAATCTATTTCACTTCCCTGGTCCATCCGTATTTGTCTTCCACATCCCCCCACTGCACGCCTGTCAGATAATCGTACAATTTCTGGGTCAGCTCGCCAATCTTAAAATCATTCACGGTCACCACATCGTCCTTGTACATAAACTCGCCTACCGGGGAAATGACAGCTGCAGTCCCTGTGCCAAAGGCCTCCTCTAAGGTCCCGTCATGCCCAGCCTTCATCAAATCATCCACAGACAGGTGGGTCTCATTAACCTTGTAGCCCCAGTCTTTCAGCACATGGATGATAGAGTCCCTGGTAACGCCTGGCAGCACAGTCCCCTCAATCGGAGCCGTATAAATCTCCCCATTGATTTTAAACATGATGTTCATGGTGCCCACTTCCTCCACATACTTGCGGTTCACGCCATCCAGCCAAAGCACCTGGGTGCAGCCCTTTGCCTCTGCCCTTACCTGTCCTAAGATAGAGGCCGCATAGTTGCCGCCGCATTTCGTGTAGCCTGTCCCGCCTTTTACGGCGCGCACCAGCTCGTCCTCCACCAGAATCTTGACAGGGTTCAGCCCTTCCGGGTAATATGCGCCCACTGGGCAGCAGATTACCATAAATTTATAAGACACCGCCTTATGCACGCCCAGATAAGCCTCTGTGGCAAACATAAAGGGGCGGATATACAAAGACGTGCCCGGCTCAGATGGGATCCAGTCCCGTTCCACCTTCACCAGCTCCTCAATGGCCTCCACAAACATGTCCTCCGGAAAGCCCGGCATGCACAGCCTCTCATTGGAGGTAATCATCCTCTTGGCATTCATCTCTGGACGGAACAGCAAAATCTTATCCTCCTTGGTGCGGTATGCCTTCAGCCCTTCGAAAGTCTCCTGTGCATAGTGGAGCGTTACGCAGGATGGGTTGATGGCAATCGGCCCGTAAGGCTCAATCCTTGCGTCATGCCAGCCCTCCCCCTGATCCCATTCCATAACGAACATATAATCTGTCATATACTTGCCAAACCCCAGGCTCTTCTGGTCTGGCTTTTCTTTCAGCTCTTCCCTTTTTACAAATTTGATATCCATGGTGAACTCCTCCAATCTGTTGTCTAAAAGTTACGTTTGCTCAATTATTATACTTTTTTCCACAACTGTCAAGATTATTCTCCGGGCTTATATTTCCCATAACCAATCCTCATAATAAATTCATCTCTCAATAACTTTTCTGCATATCTGAATCGGGGCAAATAGGTGTATACTCAATATAGTTCAAGAAGCTTTCACTATTTTAGCAAAGGAGTTTTATCATGCATCAATTTCAACCTATCCCAAATGAATTATTTGAAATCAACCCCTTCACCAAGCTGTCAAGCGAATGGATGATGGTCATCGCCGGCAACCAGGAAAAAACCAATGCGCTGACTGCCAGCTGGGGCGGCTTCGGCGTCCTCTGGGGGAAACCGGTAGCCTACATCTTCATCCGTGAAAGCAGGTACACCAAAGAATTTATCGACCGGGAAAGCCACTTCACCTGCTGCTTCTTTGAAAAGAAATACAAGGCGGCGCTGCAGTATTTCGGCACTGCCACCGGCAGGAAAGAAGACAAATTTAAGATTGCCAACTTAACGGTAGGCTTCCGGGGCAACATCCCCTATATAGATGAAGGAAACCTCTTAATCCCCTGCAGGAAGCTGGCTGCCGCGCCTCTGAATGAACAGCATTTTATAGACTCGGAAATCATGCCAAAGTGGTATTCCGGAAAGGAAGAGAACAATTTCCACACCATGTATATTGGCGAGGTCTTAGATATCCTGGCAAGGTAAGGCTGCGCCTGCCTATGCCAAACTGGCGCAGCAGATAGATTTTCAGGCGAGCCGTTCGCCGAGCTGCCAAGCGGTCAGCACACGAATTTGCGTGGGTTATGCCAGCCTTGGCAGCTCCACCCAGAACACCACATGCCCCTCTTCATTTTTGGCAAAAATCCTGCCCCCATGGAGGGTCACGATTTCTCTGGCAATGGCAAGCCCCAGGCCCGCCCCGCCCGTATCCGAATTCCTGGCCTCATCCATCCGGTAAAACTTATCAAAAATGGCTGACAGCTTTTCTTCGGGAATCCCCTTTCCCTGGTTCTGAAAGCGGATAACCGTCCAGCCTTCCCCCTTCCCCTCTGCTCCGCCTTCCCCTCTCGGTTCCTCTTCCGCATAAATGTCAATCTGGCTGTTGGGATAGCCATAGGCAATGGCATTCTTTAAGATATTATTAAACACCCTTGCCAGCTTCACCGGATCCCCAAACACCTTTATATTCTCCTTGCTGTGGAGCACTGCCCGGCATCCCTTTTCTGTCAGGGATGGGTAAAATTCCTCCACCATCTGCACCAGCATATAATACAGGTCCACCTCTTCCTTCTCCAGGCGGATTTGCTGGATGTTATAGCGGGTAATCTCAAAAAATTCCTGAATGAGCTTCTCCAATCGGTTTGCCTTCTCCAAGGTAATATGGACATACTTCGCCCTCTGCCCTGCCGGCATGTCCGGCACTTCCTCTAACAGGCTCAAATAGCCAATCACCGACGTCAGCGGCGTGCGGATGTCATGCGCCAGGTACATCACCAGGTTATTCTTGCGCTCTTCCGCCAGCTTCGCCTCTAAATCGCGCTTTTCCAAAGTCTGCCGCAGGACATTCAGCCTTTGCTCCATCGGCGCCATTTCCTGAGACAGCGAGATTTCCTTATCATACCCTTGGATCAGCTTGTCCAGCCCCCGGTCAATCTCCTTAAAATACTGGATAAACCGCGACAGGGAAATCCAGAACAGCAGCAGGAAGCAGACCGCCACCGCCCCGAAAATAATCAGATAGGCATTCTCGCGCAGCCCATAATTATAAATATTCCATGCGTCCCAATACTCCAAATGGAATGCATCCTGCAAAAAGCCCACAATCCAGTCCCCCATCCGCCCAAACCAAAACCGGCTGTACAGGACAAATATAATCAGGAACGTCAAGACCACCATGGCGAAGGTCCGCATCAAAATCTTAAAGCGGAGCTTGGAATAGCCGCTGTCTCTTTTAATTTTCAATTTTATACCCCACTCCCCAAATGGTCTTGATATATTTTGGGCAATCTACAGAGTCATGCATTTTCTCCCTAAGGTGGCGGATATGTACCGTAATGGTGTTGTTGCTCTTGCTGTAATACTCATCCTTCCACACGCCATGGAACAGCTCCTCGGAGCTGACCACTTCCCCCTTGCGCTCACAGAGCATCTTCAAAATGGAAAATTCCGTTGGCGTCAGCACCAAAGGCTTTTCATCCAGCTGGCATTCATGGGTCTTAATGTTCATAACCAGGCCGCCATGGATTAGAAGGGCGCTGTTTTTGCCAGACATGGCATTGGGCTGGTTATAGCGCTTGTAACGGCGCAGCTGGGCTTTCACCCTGGCCATAAGCTCCAATGGGCGGAAGGGCTTTGTCATGTAATCGTCCGCCCCCAACATCAAGCCGCGGATTTTGTCAATCTCCTCGTCCTTGGCTGTCAGCATGATGACTGGGTATGTATGGCTTTCGCGGATATGCTTGCAGATTTCAAAGCCGTTGGTGTCCGGCAGCATAATATCCAAAATCGCAAGGTCAAATTGGACGGCATCGATTTGCTCCAAAGCCGCCTGGGCGGAATAGCAGGTGATTACATCGAAGTTTTCACTTTCTAAATAAAACGCCACTAAATCGGCGATTTCTCTCTCATCGTCTACGACTAATATTTTATCTTTCAAAATGGTGGTTCTCCTTTGCGAAACAATAGTATTATCCGATTATAGCAGATAAATTTTACAAATTCTTTCTATATTTCTGTTAAAAAGATTAAGATTTTATAAAATTTTTGTTCCATGAAAGAAGAAATCGGCATTCCCTTTACCTGTCCTTAAGAACCCCACCATAAACTATCACGTTCCATAAGAACCAATAAAATCTTCCCTTTTCCATAAAAAAACGCCCAAACCCCATATGGGTCTAAGCGTTTTCGTTTCATTATCCCACTGCTATCCACATGCACCTGCAGCCCCTCAATCGCAAGCCAATGCCAGCGCCACAGGGCATGCGATCCACCCCTCACACTTACGCTTCATCTATAGCCTTCCCAATATCATGCCGCATGTATTTATTGTCAAACTGCACCCACTCCGTAGCCTGATAAGCATTTGCGCGCGCTTCCTTCAAATCTGCGCCCTTAGCCGTAACCCCCAAAACGCGCCCCCCATTCGTGACAATTTCCCCATCCTTCTTAGCCGTGCCGGCGTGGAAGCAATAATACCCCTCTTCCGCCTCGAACCGCTCCAGACCTCGAATCGGGAAATTTTTCTCATAAGCCACAGGATACCCTTCCGATGCCAAGACCACGCAGACAGCCGCATTGTCCTCAAACTGCAAATCCACCTCCGAAAGCCTCCCATCCACGCAGGCTTCCATCACCTCTATCATGTCGTTCTTCATCCTGGGAAGGACAACCTGCGCCTCCGGGTCGCCAAAACGGGCATTGTACTCCAGAACCTTCGGCCCCTCCTCAGTCAGCATAAGGCCAAAGAATATGATTCCCGTAAAAGGACGCCCTTCCGCCGCCATGGCGTCCACGGTGGGCTGATAAATGTATTTCTGGCAGAATTCATCCACCTCCTGGGTATAAAAGGGACTGGGCGAAAACGTCCCCATGCCGCCTGTATTCAAGCCCTGGTCGCCATCCTGGGCGCGCTTGTGGTCCTGGGCGGAGGACATGATTTTAATCGTCTTTCCATCCACAAAAGACAGGACAGACACCTCCCGGCCTGTCATGAACTCCTCCACTACCATATGGTTGCCAGCAGAGCCAAATTTCTTGTCTTCCATAATTTCCTTGACCCCAGCCTTCGCCTCTTCTAGGGTGCTGCAGATAAGCACCCCTTTCCCAAGGGCAAGGCCGTCTGCTTTCAGGACGATGGGCATTTTTGCTGTCTCCAAATAAGCCAAGGCCTTTGCCGGGTCGTCAAAAGTCTCATAAGCCGCAGTGGGGATATGGTATTTTTTCATCAAATCCTTCGAAAATGCTTTGCTCCCCTCTAAAATAGCGGCATTCTTCCTCGGCCCAAACACCCTAAGCCCCTGCGACTCAAAAACGTCCACAATGCCTCCCACCAAGGGGTCGTCCATGCCTATAATGGTGAAATCAATGGCCTGCTCCTTGGCAAAAGAAGCCAATTTGTCAAATTCCATAGCCCCAATTGGGACGCACTCTGCGATTTGGCCAATCCCCGCATTCCCAGGCGCACAGTAAATCTTGTCCACCTTGGGGCTTTTGGCTGCGCTCTGGGCAATCGCATGCTCGCGCCCGCCGCTTCCTACAATCAATAGCTTCATTGTCAACCCTTCCTCCATCTTCATTTATAGTAAAACCGCCTTGCCATCCTCCACGGCCACTTTCCCATTGGCAATCAAGTCAATGGCCTGGGGCAATATCTTCCATTCTGCCTGCTCCATTACCCTTTGCTGCAGGCTCTTCGGCGTATCGCCCGGCTCCACCATGACAGGATGCTGCAAGATAATCGGACCCGTGTCTGTCCCTTCATCTACAAAATGCACGGTTGCGCCAGTGACCTTGACGCCCCTGGCCAATGCGCCTTCATGCACCTTCAAGCCATAATAGCCAGTTCCGCAAAATGAAGGGATGAGGGATGGGTGGATGTTGATGATGCGGTTTTTGTACTGCTGGGTCATGGCTTTTGGCAGCACAACCAAAAAGCCGGCCAGCACAATCAAATCCGGACGATAACGATTTAATCGCTCCAGAAAAGCCTCGTTAAATGCCTCGCGGTCAGGGTATTGCTTGGGGGAAATGCACACCCCTTCCACGCCGTGGGCTTTTGCCCTCTCTAAGGCATAAGCGCCAGGGTTATTGCTGATGACTGCCTGGATTCTTGTGTTCGTGATAGCCCCATTCTGGATTCCGTCTATGATAGCCTGGAGGTTCGTGCCGCCGCCGGACACACAGACAACAATATTTAGCATAAAGCTACCCCTTTCTCACCGTCCTCTACCTGCCCCAGGATATAGGGCGTCTCACCTGCGGCGCAGATTGCCTCCATGGCTTTGGGAGCGTCCGCAGAATCCACAGCCAGCACCATGCCAATCCCCATGTTAAAAGTATTGTACATGACCTTTTCCTCTACCTGGCCTTCCTCTGCCAGCATACGGAAAATAGCCGGAACTTCATAGCTGTCCTTTCGGATAAAGGCGCGCTTGCCTTCTGGCAGCATACGGGGCACGTTTTCATAAAAGCCTCCTCCAGTAATATGGCTGCAGGCCTTAATGCGAACGCCTGCCTCCCGAATGGACCGAAGGGCCTTTACATAAATCTTGGTGGGGGCCAGCAACGCCTCTCCCAAAGTCTTCCCTAAAGATTCATGATATGCATCCAAAGCTTTCTTCTCCATAGGGAAAATCTTTCGTACCAGGGAGAAGCCATTGGAGTGGACGCCAGAGCTTGCCATTCCAATCAGCGCATCGCCTGCCGCCACGTCCTCTCCTGTAATAATGTCCTTCTCGTCCACGATTCCCACGGCAAAGCCTGCCAAATCATACTCATCCTCTGGGTAGAAGCCCGGCATTTCAGCTGTCTCCCCGCCGATTAGGGCTGCGCCGCTTCGTATGCACCCTTCTGCCACGCCGCTGACAATGGTTGCAATCTTCTCCGGGAAATTTTTCCCACATGCAATATAGTCTAAGAAAAATAATGGCTCACCGCCTGCACAGGCAATATCATTTACGCACATTGCCACACAGTCAATCCCAATGGTGTCATGCTTGTCCAATAAAAATGCCAGCTTCAGCTTGGTGCCTACCCCATCCGTGCCGGATACCAGCGTGGGCTTTTCCATATTTTTAAACCTTTCCATGGAAAATGCCCCAGAGAACCCGCCCAAGCCAGTCAATACCTCCGGGCGCATGGTCTGCTGCACATGCTTTTTCATCAGTTCCACGGATTTGTAGCCCGCTTCAATGTCTACGCCTGAATGTTTGTAATCCATTGTTTTCCTCCTAAATTTGTGTGGTGAATGATAAGGTTGTTATGTGCGCCTAATAAGCCCGGTAGCCCACTTCCTTTAAGCGGGCGTCCTTGGCCTCTACCTGCTCCTTCAATTTCTGGGAATAGCCCTTCAGCCTCTCCAATAAGCCCTCATCCGAAGTCGCCAAAATCTTAGCCGCAAGAAGCCCTGCATTGACGCCGCCATTAATCGCCACTGTGGCAACCGGAATGCCAGATGGCATCTGCACGATGGAGTAGAGGGAATCCCGCCCCCCCAAAGATGCAGTGTGCATGGGAATGCCGATGACCGGCATTGGGAAAATAGCCGCACACATGCCAGGCAGGTGCGCAGCCATCCCAGCGCCTGCAATGATTACCTTAAAGCCCTTTTCCTCTGCGGACTTGGCATATTCAAAAAACACATCCGGCTCCCGGTGGGCAGAGATAATCGCCATCTCATATTCCACGCCCAGCTCCTCCAAAATATCTGCAGCCTTCGCCATAACCGGCATATCTGAATCGCTGCCCATTACAATTCCTACTTTTGCCATAGCTTTTCTCCTTTTAACTTCAATGCACATAAGGACATGGCTTTGCCCATGCCCCTTCTGGATTTTTCCATTTTATAATATTTTCCTGCCCAAGTCAAGATACGAATCTCGCCCCTATTGCCCTCATGCTTGAAAAAGGCCCGCATTCCTTATTCCTTTATGCAAAGCAAAAAACGTGACTGCGTCACAGAAACAGCAAACAGGATATGGTACACTGCCATCAGATAAAAAGAAAGGAAGGTACAGATTATGTCCGTAATTCATGTAAACAAAGATAATTTTGATTCTGTAAGAACCAGTGAAAAGCCCGTGCTCCTAGATTTCTACGCCGACTGGTGCGGCCCCTGCCGCATGGTTTCCCCCATAGTGGAAGAAATTGCGGCAGAAAACCCACAATACCTGATAGGCAAAATCAACGTAGACAAAGAACCGGCATTGGCACAGAAATTCCATGTCTTAAGCATCCCCACACTGGCTGTGATGAAAAACGGAAACGTCATTAGCCAGTCGGCAGGCGCAAGGCCAAAGGCAGATATTCTCGCCATGTTAAAGGGCTAATTCCCGGAGGCGTTTCTTATCAAGGATGGTAACGCCTCCCCTGGATGCCTCCACAATCCCTTCACCGGCAAAATATTTCAGCATTCTGGACACCACTTCACGGGCAGAACCTATATACCGGGCAATCTGCCCGTGTGTCAGTGCTATCGTATCCGAACCGGTTCTGGCTGATTCATCAGAAAGGAAAATTGCCAGACGTTTATCCATACTCATAAACAAAACCTGCTGCATCACCCACATCACATCTGAAAAACGGCTGACTGCAGTTTCCAGCGCAAAGATACGAATGTCCGGATTCCGCTGAGACACTTTGGCAAACGCAGGCCCGCTCACCACGCAGCACTGGCTGTCCTGCTCTGCATCCACAAACACGTCAAATGTGATGGCATCCAACACACAAGAAGCAGACAGCATACACAGGTCGCCTTTGTGCAAGCGGTAAAGCGTGATTTCCTTTCCCTCATCCGACATCATATAAAGGCGCAGGCTTCCCGAACGTACAAGAATCACGCCGGAACATTCATTGCCGTCATGAATATTCTTACCTTTGGGATAAGCGACACAATAAGAATTCCGACAGATATATTCCCTATCTGCGTCCGATATCGTCTCCCAAAAGGGAAAAATTTCTTTATATATAGATTCAAATACGATTTCCGGCATTCTGCCACCCTCCTTACCCTCTCCCATGCCTTATATTGCAATAAACACTCGTCAATCCTTTTAATCATAATACTTTAGCACATCTCCCCGCCGGAATAATATCTGCCATTATAATCACATTTCTGGCAATGCTGCATGGTATTTTCCGTATCCTCTTTGTGATAAGCGCCCGCCCACTGGCAGATGCTCTGCAAAATAGGGACAACAGACCTCCCCTTTTCCGCAAGGGAATATTCCACCCTGGGAGGGATTTCATCATAAGACTGCCGGTTTATCATCCCGTTTTTCATCAGCACTTTCAGAGAAGCGCCAAGAACCGCATCCGTAATATTGGTAAGCTCACTGCGCAGCTCACTGTACCGCAGGGTCTCCTTTGCCGCCAGCACAGATCGGAAGAGCGTCGTGTAGGGAAAGAGTGTCTGTACCAGTGT
>CAOKUK010000034.1 GCA_948472595.1 uncultured Eubacterium sp. | reverse complement strand
AATCCAGTCTGGTATTATGTGCACCATCCACGCTTACACAGGCGACCAGATGACCTTAGACGGACCTCAGAGGAAGGGCGATTTAAGAAGGTCCCGCGCAGCAGCTGTGAATATCGTTCCGAACAGCACAGGCGCAGCTAAGGCAATTGGATTAGTTATCCCAGAACTGAACGGCAAATTAATCGGCTCCGCACAGCGCGTGCCGACCCCAACCGGATCCACCACTATCTTAACAGCCGTTGTTAAGGGTGCAGACGTAACTGTAGACGGCATCAATGCAGCTATGAAGGCAGCAGCAAACGAGTCCTTCGGCTACAATGAGGATGAAATCGTATCCAGCGATATCGTTGGCATGAGGTTTGGCTCCTTATTCGATGCTACACAGACCATGGTTTCCAAGGTTTCCGATGATTTATTCGAAGTACAGGTTGTTTCTTGGTATGACAACGAGAACAGCTACACCAGCCAGATGGTCCGCACCATCAAGTATTTCAGCGAGTTAGCATAGGACGAAAGCAATTTTCCTTACAACTCAATACCAACTGCACGGCAGACTGCTTTTTTAAGCGATAGGCTGCCATAGTGTAGGTAAGACTCAGAAAGGGTCCGGTCTTCAAAGGGCCGGGCTCCTTTTATATGGAGCGATAATAATTTTCAGGAGGTAAAAAATATTATGTCTTTAAATAAAGTTTCCGTAGATGATATAGATGTAAAAGGCAAACGCGTCCTCTGCAGGTGCGACTTCAACGTGCCTTTGAAAGAAGGCAAGATTACAGACGAGAACCGCCTGGTAGCCGCCCTCCCCACCATCAAGAAATTAATCGCTGACGGCGGCAAGGTAATCCTTTGCTCCCATCTGGGCAAGCCCAAGGGAGAGCCGAAGCCAGAGCTGTCTTTAGCCCCGGTAGCTGCAAGGCTGACAGAGCTGTTAGGCCAGGAAGTGAAGTTCGCAGCAGACCCGGAAGTGGTAGGGCCTAACGCCAAGGCAGCCGTAGAGGCTATGCAGGACGGCGAGGTTATCTTATTAGAGAACACCCGCTACCGCATAGAAGAGACCAAGAACGGCGAAGCATTCTCCAAAGACCTTGCTTCCCTTTGCGATATCTTCGTGAACGACGCATTCGGGACAGCCCACAGGGCGCACTGCTCTAACGTAGGCGTTTCTGAATTGGTGGATACGGCAGCCGTTGGCTACCTGATGCAGAAGGAAATCGACTTCCTGGGCAATGCGGTAGAGAACCCGGTAAGGCCTTTCGTGGCTATCTTGGGCGGCGCAAAAGTAGCGGACAAGTTAAATGTAATCTCCAACCTGTTAGAGAAATGCGACACCTTAATCATCGGCGGCGGCATGGCATACACCTTCTTAAAGGCACAAGGCAATGAAATCGGAAACTCCTTAGTAGACGATACCAAGTTAGATTACTGCAAAGAAATGATCGAAAAGGCAGAGAAATTGGGCAAGAAATTGCTGCTCCCCATCGATTCCGCCACCATTACCGCATTCCCGAACCCAATTGACGCGCCGGTAGACGTGGAGATGTATGATTCCAACAATATGCCGGCCGACCGCGAAGGCTGCGACATCGGCCCGAAGACGGCAGAAATGTTTGCGGAAGCTGTAAAATCCGCCAAGACCGTTGTATGGAACGGGCCAATGGGCGTATTCGAGAATCCGACCCTTGCGGCAGGCACCATTGCGGTAGCAAAGGCTTTGGCTGAGACAGACGCAACCACCATTATCGGCGGCGGCGATTCTGCGGCAGCTGTGAACCAGTTAGGCTTCGGCGACAAGATGAGCCACATTTCCACAGGCGGCGGCGCTTCCCTGGAATTCCTGGAAGGCAAAGAACTCCCAGGCGTGGCGGCAGCAACCAATAAATAAGGCGAAGGCATGATTTAGCAGTGAGGGGCGGTTTTTGTGCGGCAAAGCCCCCAATATCGCCCCAAGCTGTTTCAGAGCAAAAAATAGAAAAGGAAGAAACCATGGCAAGGAAAAAAATTATAGCAGGCAACTGGAAAATGAACAAGACCCCAAGCGAGGCAGTTGCCCTGATTGAAGAGTTAAAGCCACTTGTGGCAAATGATGAGGCAGACGTGGTATTCTGCGTGCCTGCCATTGACATTATCCCGGCAATGGAGGCTGCAAAGGGCTCCAATATCAACATCGGCGCAGAGAATATGTATTATGAAGAAAGCGGCGCATACACCGGGGAGATTGCCCCCAACATGCTGACGGACGCCGGCGTGAAATACGTTATCATCGGCCATTCCGAGCGCAGGGAATACTTTGCAGAGACAGACGAGACAGTCAACAAGAAAGTCTTGAAGGCCTTTGAGCATGGCATTACCCCTATTATCTGCTGCGGGGAGTCCTTAACCCAGCGCAAGCAGGGCATTTACATTGACTGGATCCGTATGCAGATTAAAATCGCCTTCCAGAACGTGACGGCAGACCAGGCCAAGACAGCCGTTATCGCTTACGAGCCCATCTGGGCAATCGGGACAGGCGAGACCGCTACCTCTGACCAGGCAGAAGAGGTTTGCGCAGCTATCCGCGCATGCATTAAGGAAGTGTATGACGAGGCCACTGCAGAGGCCATCCGCATCCAGTACGGCGGATCCGTCAATGCCGGGAATGCAGCAGAGCTCTTCGGCAAGCCAGATATCGATGGCGGCTTAGTAGGCGGCGCATCCCTGAAGGCAGACTTTGGCAAGATTGTGAATTACAAATAAAGATTAGCGAAATCTGCTGGTTGGGGCCGGCAGATATCAATCCCCCGCTTCTTTTATGGGATTCCATTGAGGAAGCGGGGGATTTTTCTCATTTGCTATGGCATGCCTTCTGAAAATCCTGTATGGAGAACGCTGATTGCAGAGTATAGCTATGGGCAAGATATCCAGGTGAAGCAAGGAGATAACCTTTCAAAAGGCGCTATTTCTGGAGAGGCTGCAGGATAAAGGGAGAAAAAGGATAAAAAGTGAACGTGACAGGGAATAGGCGGAAGAAAAGAAGATAAAAGGAAAGGGATGGTAAGCATATGAAATACAGGGAATTAGGCAATACTGGATTGATGGTAAGTGAAATTGGCATAGGGTGCGAAGGATTTTCAGAAAATGACTGCCAAAATACGAAACTCCTTCTGGACGCCGCCGAAGCGGCAGGCATCAACTATTTTGACCTCTACGCCTCCAATCCAAAGGTGCGTGCTGCCGTTGGCAATGCGCTGGCAGGGCGCAGGGAGAAATTTATGGTGCAGGCCCATATCTGCTCCATCTGGAAGGATGGCCAGTATAAGCGATCCCGCAAGATGGAAGAAGTGAAGCCTGGCTTTGAGGAATTGCTTGCACAGCTTCAGACGGATTACATTGACGTGGGGATGATTCATTATGTGGATTCCATGGATGATTGGGATGAGGTTGCAAAAGGGCAGGTCATGGAGTATGCTTTAAATCTGAAGCAGGCAGGGAAAATCCGCCATATCGGCTTAAGCAGCCACAATCCCCAGGTGGCCTTAAAAGCCGTTCAAAGCGGCAAGATAGAAGTGCTGATGTTCAGCGTAAATCCTTGCTACGACCTGCAGCCTGCCAATGAGGATGTAGAAGAACTGTGGGCTGAGAAAAACTATGAGAAACCTTTGATCAATATGGATGCAGACAGGCAGGGCCTCTACGAGGTGTGCCAGAGGATGGGGGTAGGGATAACGGTTATGAAGGCCTTCGGCGGAGGCGACTTGCTGGATGCGTCCCTCTCCCCGGCAGGGAAAGCCCTGGCAGCAGTGCAGTGTATCCACTATGCGCTGACCAGGCCTGCAGTGGCTACAGTCCTGGCAGGAGCCCACACCTTAGAGCAGCTTAAGGAAAGCATTTCTTATGAAAATGCCTCAGAGAAAGAGAAAGATTATGCAGCTGCCTTTGCCGCTTTCCCCAACATCAGCTGGAAAGGGCACTGTATGTATTGCAGCCATTGTGCGCCATGCCCTCATCAGATAGACGTGGCCTCCGTCACAAAATTCTTAAACCTGGCCAAGGCCCAAGGGGAAATCCCGGAGACCGTGCGGGAGCATTACCATCTGTTAGGGCACCATGCAGGGGAATGTATTCAATGCGGGGCTTGTGAGGCACGCTGCCCCTTTGAAGTGCCCGTTATGGAAAATATGAGGCAGGCACAGGAAATATTTGGCGAATAAGCTCCTTGCATAACATGGTGGAGTTGGAAGGGGGGGCAGAGAGAAAAGATGGCAATCCCAAGCTTCTGTTTCCATTGGGATAAGCAGATTGGAGTCAAGGGAATCCTTGTGAAGGCGGTGGCATAGGCAGGCAAAATGTTGGGTTAGCAGATGCCAGTAATTGTATCCCTGGCATCTCTAACCTTCATTTTTATATAAGGTGTAAAAATCGGAATCTAGATTATCCATCATCTGGGCAAACCATTTTTTGGCGTCGTCCAGGGCTTTGTTATAAATAATCGGCGCCATCTGTTCCTCGAATAGATTTAATAATTGTATTTGTTCAATCATGCCGATTTCTTCCTCGCGTTCGGCAGCATAGAAGGCCTTTATTTCCGCCTTCAATTTTTCCCTTTGTGAATCCGATAGCCTGATTTGCGGAATATTTCTTCTGTTTGCCATGGGAATCCCTCCATAATTATAAAATTGCGCCTGAATCGTCCGCAGGCTTTTTGCCATTGCCTGTCATCTGGCGTATTGCCTGCCGAGCCCTTTTTCCTTTATTATAAGCCTGTTTCCAATGGAAAGCAAGGCAGATTTGCTTGAATTTCAAAAGGTTTCATTATCCACTTGCATTTTCCGCTTAGAACAGGTAATATACATATGTATGACCTATTTGTGGAGAGAATGAGATGAATCAATCGTTGAATGATAAGAAATACGCCCCCATCGGCGTCTTCGATTCCGGTGTAGGGGGCCTGACGGTCGCTCGGGAGATTATGCGCCAGCTTTCCTTAGAGCGGATTGTCTATTTCGGCGACACTGCCCGGGTGCCGTACGGCAGCAAGTCCAAGGAGACGATTCTGCGCTACTCCAGGCAGATTATCCATTTCCTGGAATCCAAGGGCGTGAAGGCCATCGTGGTCGCCTGCAACACGGCAAGCGCCTATGCCCTAGAGGAGCTTCGGCCGGAGATGAGAATCCCGATTATCGGCGTGGTGAAGCCCGGCGCCAAGGTGGCTGCCCAGGTCACCAGGAATGGGAAAATCGGCGTTATCGGCACGGAAGGCACTATTGCCAGCCAGATTTATACGGAAATGATACAGCGCCACAACCCCCATGCCATTGTGGTGGGCAAGGCCTGTCCCCTGTTCGTGCCTTTGGTGGAGGAGGGCTGGCTCAAGGATCCCATCACCATTGAGGTGGCAAAGCGCTACCTGGCGTCCTTCCAGGAGACGGGCATTGACACCCTGATTTTAGGATGCACCCATTACCCCTTGCTCCGTTCTGTGGTGCGGGACATCATGGGGGAGGGCGTGGAGCTGGTGAACCCTGCCTATGAGACGGCTCAGGGCTTGAAGCGCCTTTTGGAGGAGTGCGGGATTGCCAATGACGGTGCGCAGCCGGAGGGCGCGCCCATGTACCAATTTTATGTCAGCGATGCGGCGGAGAAATTCAAAAGCTTCGCCAATTCCATATTGCCTTGCGAAATCAAAGAGGCGCAACTAATACAGATAGAGGAGTAGCGTATGACGAAGGATGTATTGTTATCAATCAGCGGCCTGCAGTTTGTGGCAAAGGAAGACGAGGATGCGGAGCCAATCGAAGTGATTACTGCCGGGGATTACTATAAGAAGAACGGGAAGCATTATGTGATGTATGACGAGGTCATGGAGGGCTTTTCCGGCAACACCAGGAATGTCATCAAGCTTTCGGACAACTCCATGGACATCACCAAAAAAGGCGTGTCCAACGTACATATGGTTTTTGAGAAAAATAAGAAGAATGTTTCCTATTATAACACCCCCTTTGGCAGCATCCTGATTGGGATTGACGCCACCAGCGTGGATATTGCAGAATCAGAGGATAATATTGACGTGAAGGTAAAGTATAATCTTGAGGTGAATTATGAGCACCTGGCAGACTGTTCCATCAGCGTAAACATTAAGTCAAAGGAGGCCGGGGGGTTCACCCTCGCTTGATAAGGAGGCAGCTATGATGAAAGTAAGAAAGGCCATTATCCCTGCGGCAGGGCTGGGGACAAGGTTCCTTCCCGCTACCAAGGCGCAGCCCAAGGAAATGCTCCCAATCGTGGACAAGCCCACCATCCAGTACATTATTGAGGAGGCTGTGGAAGCTGGGATACAGGATATAATTGTTGTCACTGGCCGCAACAAGCGTTCCATCGAAGACCATTTTGACCGTTCCATTGAGTTGGAAATTGAGCTGGAGAAAGGGAAGAAGCAGGAGATGCTGGATATGGTGAAGGGCATTTCCGACATGGCGAATATCCACTACATCCGGCAGAAGGAGCCACGGGGCCTTGGCCATGCCATTTTAGCCGCCCAGCATTTCATTGGCAAGGAGCCCTTTGCCGTCCTCTTGGGGGATGACGTTGTGGTCTCAAAGACCCCATGCTTAAAACAGATGCTGGACGTGTTCCGGGAGTACCAGACCTCCATCCTGGGCGTGCAGACAGTCGCCCCGGAGGTGGTGGACAAGTACGGCATTATTTCCGGCAAGCAGGTGGATGACCGCATTTACAAGGTTCGGGACATGGTGGAGAAGCCCTCCCCAGAGGAAGCTCCCTCCAATGTGGCTGTGCTGGGCCGCTATATCATCACGCCGGAAATCTTCCATTTCCTGGAGACCCAGGACGCCGGGAAAGGCGGCGAAATCCAGCTTACGGACGCATTGAAGCGCTTGGCCAAGGAGCAGGCCATGTACGCTTATAATTTCCGGGGGCACCGTTACGACGTGGGGAGCAAGATGGGCTTTATCCAGGCCAATATTGAGTTCGCCCTGCGGCGCGAGGAGCTTAAGGGAGAAATGGAGCAGTACCTACAGGAGCTCCACGGGCGCATGGAGGAAATGCTGGATTACGATTGAAATCGCCCTGTATAGAAAATACCCCCTGTAAGGGCTTGCATATGCCCTTACAGGGGGTATGGCTTACATTTGCGCTTTTTTCCTGACCTTGTCCCAGAATTTCAGCTTTTGGGGCGCTGCCTGCTGGGCAGAGCCGCGGATTCCCTTGACGGAGGTGATATAAAGCCCGCTTATCACGGCCTTCACCTCTTTTTTCGTAGGAACCGAATCGAAAATCTCGCCGTCGCAGATAAAAGTCATGATTTTAGGACCGACCTTTGCTTTCACAATCGGCATTTTGGAGCGGCGCATCAGTTTCGGCGCCTGTGCCAGAACCTGGGGCGGGAGGCCCGCATCCTTCAGCATCATGCGTTTCTTGTCAATGATTAGCATGGAGACTGTCTGTGCAGCTGCAGCAATTTGCTCGTCCTGCTCAGCCTTTTTCTTCTGTGCCTTTTTGCCGAGTATGTAAAGACCAATCGCCAAAGCGGCCAGGATCACTGTGAGTACAATGAGTACGATTTGCCATGTTTGCATGAAAGGCTCTCCTTTTCCTTATATTTCGTTTCCCATTGTACCATCTTTTTCTGGAAAAATCAATGGCGGGATTGAAAGCATTTCTGGCAGCAATTTTAATCCTGAAGCATGCTCTCACGGAATGCGCAGTGCAGCGCATTCCTGAGCTGTGAATCGCAACATTAATCATCCCATTCCTGCTCAAAATCCAGGATGTCCCCTGTTACTGCGTCAATTTCATACTCGTATTCCATGCCGCCTTTCCTAAACTCCACTTCATATACCATCCTGCCGTCTTCCCGGTCAAGCTTTGCTTCCTTGAAACGGACTTCAGAGGCGGAAAAACCTGCGTGGTTGGCGGCAATTTGTTTGGCCTGCTCCAAATCGATAGAGCTATCTGTGTTGCCAGAGTCCCCTCCGCTGGTGTTTTTCAATTTTTTCTGCTCCTTTTTATAGATTTCACCTGTTGCCGCATTGATTTCATATTCATATTCGTAGGAATCCGTGTAGAATTCTACCTCAAAAACCAGGATTCCATCTTCAGAATCAAGCTTTGCTTTTGTAAAAGTGGCATCTGCAGAAGCCAGGCCGGCATCAGAGACGGCGATTTCTTTTGCCTTCTCAAGGCTAACCTGCTGGCTTTCGCCCGGCTGGGGCTGCCCTGGGTTTTCTCCGGGATTGGGTTCTGCGGCAGGGAGGCGCTCTTTGTCAATGTCCAGGACAGCCCCTGTTTCAGCATGGATTGTGATTTCATACTCAAAATCCCCATTTACCACATCTATCTCATAGACTTTTACTCCATCGTCCGTGGTGAATTTCACTTTTACCACTTCGCCGCCTCCGGCAGCTTCCAAGGCTGCTTTTTTTGCCTGGCTTTCACTGATATACTCTTTTTTCTGCGTGTTTTTGCTTGTCAGTTCCCACTCATACTCCAGGAGTTTGCCCGTGCGCGCATGGTATTTCAGCTCATATTTTTTGCTGCTCTTCTGCATTTTTATGTCGTACAGGTCGATGCCTTTGCTGCGCTTCTTGGCGGCGCTGACAATCTTTGCGTTTGCAACCTGTTTTTTTGCAAGGCTCTTACATTCCTTAAGGCCGATGAGCTTTCCTTTCCCTTTCGTCACATAAGCCTTGCGCATTTCCCAGCCCTGGGAGATCAGCTTCCCATCAGAAGCCCGGTACGCTAACTCATATTCTTTCTTTCCTTTCCGAAGCTCGACCTGATAGACCGGCGTCCCATCCTCACGGTCTTTTTTCACCTTTATGGACGTTGCGCCCTTTACCTGCTTCTTAGCCAGTGCCTTGGCTTGGCTGGCTTTCGTAATCTTTTTTGCAAAGGCCGTCTGCGGCATGCACAGCGCCCCTATGCAGATTAAGCACAATGCGAAAACCATACTCATTAAAACGCTTTTCTTTTTCATAAGCTCGTTCCTCCTTTTAGCTTTTCTTTGAGTATACAAGGGAAATATTAAAATAACATTAGAAAAAAATAATTTTGCCCGGAACCGTAGTGAAAATCCATGGCGCATAACAAATTTTTTCAAAAAGTACTTGCAATTCCCAGCTTTTTGTTTTATAATAGACCCGCTGTGACATGATAGCGATGAAGCGAGAGGTTGCTGTCCCAAGAGGCAGGTTTTTCCGTGGAGCGAATGTCAAGTTCGAAACCTGGCGACAAGTCACTGTACCACATCAGGGTCTGCAGAGAGCAGCGTGCCCGTGCGTGCATCTTACGACACACACGGAGAAGTGTACAGTCACCGCTTGTCGTACTGAAAGAAAGTGCGAAAAGGAGGCGGCTTTTTTTATGGCAAACCAAGTAATGAGGATCACCCTGAAGGCATATGACCATCAGCTGGTGGATGCATCTGCTAAGAAAATCATCGAAACTGTTAAGAAGAACGGCTCACAGGTGAGCGGGCCAGTCCCACTCCCCACCAAGAAGGAAGTGGTTACAATCCTGCGCGCAGTCCACAAATACAAGGACTCCAGGGAACAGTTCGAGCAAAGGACCCATAAGAGGCTGATTGATATCATCACCCCGACCCAGAAGACAATCGACGCATTGTCCCGTCTGGAGATGCCGGCAGGCGTGTACATTGATATCAAGATGAAGAGCAAGTAATGCAGAATGAGTTGACAATCCTGAAGGGCAGGCATCTATGCCAAGCCATTCTAGGATGAGCGGTTCCGCTGCCCCGGGCGCTTGGCGCCTGGCTGGGTATGAAACGTTCCGCTGTAGAAAAAACAGGAGGTAATATTAATGAAGAAAGCGATTTTAGCTACGAAAGTCGGAATGACGCAAATCTTCGATACAGACGGCTCTTTGATTCCCGTTACTGTATTGCAGGCTGGGCCATGTGTCGTGACACAGGTTAAGACTGTGGAGAACGATGGCTACAGCGCCGTCCAGGTTGGCTTTGTGGACAAGAAGGAAAGAATCGTCAACCGGGACGCCAGCGGCAAGAAGGAAATCAGGCATAGGCATGGCGTGACAAAGGCTGAGAAAGGCCATTTCGCGAAGGCCGGCGTGACCAGCAAGAGGTTTGTGAGGGAGTTTAAGTTTGAGAACGCTGCCGATTACAAGCTGGCGGACGAAATCAAGGCAGACATCTTTGCGCAAGGCGACAAGATTGACGCCACTGCAATTTCCAAAGGAAAGGGATTCCAGGGCGCCATTAAGAGGCATGGCCAGCACAGAGGGCCTATGACCCATGGTTCCAAATTCCATCGCCACCAGGGTTCCAACGGCGCATGCTCCAGCCCCAGCCGCGTATTCAAGGGCAAAGGGATGCCCGGGCAGATGGGCGCTGTCAAAGTGACCGTTCAGAACCTTGAGGTTGTCAGGGTGGATGCTGAGAATAACCTGCTATTAATCAAAGGTTCCGTTCCGGGACCCAAGAAGTCCTTAGTGACGATTAAAGAGACAGTGAAATCAGGAAAATAGCAGATGAAAGGAGGATTTGAACAATGGCTAACGTAGCTGTTTATAATATGGAAGGCAACGAAGTTGGAAGCCTGGAGCTGAACGACGCAGTGTTCGGCGTAGAGGTGAACGAGCATCTGGTGCATATGGCAGTTGTGCAGCAGCTTGCGAACAAGCGCCAGGGCACCCAGAGCGCCAAGAACCGTTCTGAAGTCCGCGGCGGCGGCAAGAAGCCATGGAGGCAGAAGGGCACCGGCCATGCAAGGCAGGGATCCATCCGCGCACCGCAATGGAAAGGCGGCGGCGTTGTGTTTGCCCCCAAGCCAAGGGATTACTCTTTCAAGATGAATCGGAAAGAGAAGAGGGCAGCCTTGAAGTCCGCCTTGACATCCAGGGTGAATGACAACAAGCTGATTGTGCTGGAAAGCCTGGATTTGGGCGAAATCAAGACCAAGCGCTTCGCAGAGGTTATGAACAACCTGAAGGTGAAGAAGGCGCTGGTTGTAATCAATGAGAATAACAAGAATGTTGTGCTGTCCGCAAGGAACATCCCAGGCGTGAAGGTGGCTTTGTGCTACACGGAGGAAAATGGGGTGACCAGCACCATGAACGTATACGATATCTTAAAATATGACACAGTAGTCGTGACAAAGAGCGCCGTGGCAGCAATCGAGGAGGTGTATGCATAATGGCAAACGTACAGTATTATGACGTAATCCTCAAACCGGTGATTACCGAGAAGAGCATGAACATCATGGCTGAGAAGAAATACACATTCCTGGTGCATCCGGAAGCCAATAAGACCATGATTAAGGAAGCCGTTGAGAAAATGTTTGAAGGCACCAAGGTGAAGAAAGTGAACACCATGAACATCCCGGGCAAGAAGAAGAGAAGGGGAATGGTAGTGGGCAGGACGGCCAAGACCAAGAAGGCAATCGTGCAGTTGACAGAAGACAGCAAGGATATTGAAATCTTTGCAGGATTATAGAAAGGAGACTTATCATGGGAATTAAGACATATAACCCATATACACCTTCCAGAAGAAATATGACCGGTTCTGATTTTTCGGAGATTACGAAGAAAAAGCCAGAGAAATCACTGCTGGTTTCCTTGCAGAAAAATTCCGGCCGTAACAACCAGGGTAAAATTACTTGCAGGCACCGCGGCGGCGGCTCCAGGAGGAAATATAGGCTTATCGATTTCAAGAGGAACAAGAAGGACGGGATTCCGGCGACGGTAATCGGCATTGAGTACGACCCCAATCGGACGGCAAACATCGCTCTGATTTGCTATGCGGACGGCGAGAAGTCTTACATCATTGCACCCCAGGGCCTGACGGACGGCATGAAGGTGATGAATGGGCCGGAAGCCGAAGTCCGCATTGGGAACTGCCTGCCATTGGAATGCATCCCCGTAGGTACCCAGGTGCACAACGTGGAGCTTTATCCAGGCAAAGGCGGCCAGTTGGTGCGTTCCGCAGGGAACAGCGCGCAGCTGATGGCAAAGGAAGGCAAATACGCCACCTTGCGCCTCCCTTCCGGCGAAATGAGGATGGTTCCCATTGTCTGCCGCGCAACCGTAGGCGTGGTGGGGAATGCAGACCACAACCTGATTAAGATTGGCAAGGCTGGCCGGAAGCGCCACATGGGCATCCGCCCAACCGTGCGCGGTTCCGTTATGAACCCCAACGACCATCCGCACGGCGGCGGCGAGGGCAAGACCGGAATTGGACGCCCAGGCCCAAGCACCCCATGGGGCAAGCCGGCTCTTGGCTTGAAGACCAGGAAGAAGAACAAGCAATCGAACAAGCTTATCGTAAGGAGACGAGACGGCAGGTTATTGAAATAAATAGGAAGCATCCGCAGAGCCCGGCGCTAAGCCTGGCTTGCGGAATTACACTTAAGGAGGTTGAATTATGAGCCGTTCATTGAAAAAAGGGCCATTTGCTGATGAGAGTTTATTGAAAAAAGTAGATGCCATGAATGCATCTGGCAACAAGAGCGTGATTAAGACATGGTCCCGGCGTTCCACCATCTTTCCGCAGTTTGTGGGCCACACATTTGCTGTCCATGACGGAAGGAAGCATGTGCCGGTTTACGTGACAGAGGACATGGTAGGGCATAAGCTCGGCGAGTTTGTTGCGACGAGGACTTACCGTGGACACGGTAAAGATGAAAAGAAATCGAAAGTTCGTTAAGGAGGTATATCATGGCGAAAGGACATAGAAGTCAAATCAAGAGAGAGAGAAACGCAAAGAAAGACACGAGGCCGTCCGCAAAGCTGTCTTATGCCAGGGTATCTGTCCAGAAGGCATGCTTCGTGCTGGATGCTATCCGCGGGAAGGACGTGCGCACTGCGTTAGCCATCTTGGCCTACAACCCAAGGTATGCTTCCAGCCTGATAGAGAAGCTGTTGAAATCTGCCATTGCCAATGCAGAGAACAACAACGGGATGGACGCAGCGAACCTTTATATCGCAGAGTGCTATGCGAACAAGGGGCCAACGATGAAGAGAATCAGACCTAGGGCACAGGGCAGGGCTTACAGGATTGAGAAGCGGATGAGCCATATCACAATTGTGCTGGATGAAAGATAGATAGGAGGGTTAACATGGGACAGAAAGTAAATCCGCATGGTTTAAGGGTCGGCATTATCAAGGATTGGGATTCCAAGTGGTATGCGGAAGGTGATTTTGCAGACTTCTTGATTGAAGACTACAACATCAGGAAATTCCTGAAGAAGAAATTATACGCATCAGGCGTTTCGAAAATTGAGATTGAGCGGGCTTCCGACCGGGTGAAGGTCATCCTTTACACAGCAAAGCCAGGCGTGGTAATCGGAAAAGGCGGCTCTGAGATTGAGAAGGTAAAGGCAGAGCTCCAGAAATATACGGACAAGAGGCTGGTCATTGACATCAAGGAAGTGAAGAGGCCAGATAAGGACGCACAGCTGGTGGCAGAGAATATCGCCTTGCAGCTAGAGAACCGCGTGTCCTTCCGTAGGGCAATGAAGTCCTGCATGGGCAGGAGCATGAAGGCAGGCGCCCTTGGGATCAAGAGCTCTGTTTCCGGCCGTTTGGGCGGCGCAGACATGGCGCGTACTGAATTCTACAGCGAGGGCACAATCCCGCTTCAGACATTAAGAGCAGATATCGATTATGGATTCGCCGAGGCAGATACCACATACGGCAAGGTGGGCGTGAAGGTGTGGATTTACAAGGGCGAGGTACTTCCAACAAAGGATTCAAAGGAAGGGAGCGATAAATAATGTTAATGCCAAAAAGAGTGAAACGCCGTAAGCAGTTCCGTGGTTCCATGGCAGGCAAGGCGTTGAGAGGAAATAAAATTACAAACGGTGAGTATGGTATCGTGGCGATGGAGCCCTGCTGGATTAAGTCCAATCAGATTGAGGCGGCCCGTATTGCAATGACGCGTTACGTAAAGCGCGGCGGCAAAGTATGGATTAAGATTTTCCCTGACAAGCCTGTGACGGCAAAGCCGGCTGAGACCCGTATGGGTTCCGGGAAAGGAACCTTGGAGTATTGGGTAGCTGTTGTTAAGCCGGGGCGTGTAATGTTTGAGATTTCCGGTGTTCCAGAAGAAACAGCGCGTGAGGCGTTGCGCCTTGCCACACACAAATTGCCATGTAAGTGCAAAGTGGTTTCGCGCGCAGACTTAGAAGGCGGTGAATCAAATGAAAACAAGTAATTATGTAAAAGATTTAAGAGAAGAGTCCGTATCAGTGTTGCAGGAGAAATTAGTGGCTGCAAAAAAAGAGCTGTTTAACTTAAGGTTCCAAAATGCGACCAACCAGTTAGACAATACCGCAAGGATCAAAGAGGTCCGCAAAAATATTGCCCGGATCCAGACCATCATCACGGAGAAGAACAGGGCGGCAGTTTAGGTAGGAAAGGAGAATCATCGTGGAAGAGAGAAATCTTAGGAAGACACGTACAGGTGTTGTTGTCAGCGACAAGATG
>CAOKUK010000033.1 GCA_948472595.1 uncultured Eubacterium sp. | reverse complement strand
TCATCCAGGCAGAAGTCAACAGCCCTGTCAATGCGGTTGCAGCAGGGAAAATCACAGCTGTTGAGACCAATGAGGAGACAGGCGCCACGGTCACCGTGGATATGGGAGACGGCTACAGCGCCCGATACGGACAGCTAAAGGAAATCCCCAAAAACCAGGGGGACTATGTGGAAAACGGCGAGGTCTTAGGCTATGTCAGCGAGCCGACGAAATACTATTCCGTGGAAGGCGCAAACCTGTACTTCCAACTGCTAAAGGACGGCGCGCCTGTGAATCCTATGGAATATTTGGAATAACGCAGCTTACGGTTCACGGCAATCATCGAGGGTAAACGCCGCTATGCAAAGCGGCATCTTACCCTCGACTTTTGCTATTTCGCCAGCCCTTTTTTTCCTCTTCACTCCCATAGTAAGATTTTCCTTTGCAGGAAGCTCTTTTAGGAGTATAATAAAAAAAGCTGTATGGAAATAGCTTTGGCAATGGATGGAAAGTGGAGACAGGATATGAAAATAAATGAAAATTTAGAGGCTGCCATAGAGCAGCTTAGGAATGGGCAGCAGCAGGGATTCCAGCTTCTATATGACCAGACCCATAATTATGTCCTGATGCAGGCGCGCATGCTGCTGAAAAATGATGCGGATGTGGATGATTTGGTACAGGAAGTGTACATAAATGCCTACCGTTCGATAGGCGCCCTTCAAGAAAATAAGAAAATCTATGCATGGCTGGGCGGCATTGCCTTCCGTCAGGCCACAAAGATTCTGCGGAAGCAGAAGGATTTTCCAATAGAGGAAGCGGATGCGGGACTGGAACCTATGATTGCATTTGATGAGGATATCCAGCCGGAACACGCCTTAGACAAGAAGGAATCTGCGCAGATTTTAAAAGAGATACTGGAGGAACTTCCAGGGCCGCAGAAGGCGGCGTTATTGGCTTATTATTATGATGAAATGAGCATAGGAGAGATTTCCCGGTCATTTTCCTGCAGTGAGGGAACGGTTAAAAGCCGCCTGAATTATGCCAGGAAAAGCTTGAAAAAGGCCATTGAAGAGAGGGAAGAAAGAGACAAAATCCGGCTCCATAGCTTCAGCCTTCCTTTGCTGCTCTTGGCATTCAGCAATTATGCAGAGGAATGCGTCATGGCAGAACAGATGGCAAAAGGCCTTTTCCAAGGAACCTGCCGGCGCTTGGGGAATCCATGGGCAAGCCAAGGCGGTACAGGCGCAGCGCCGTCAGGACAGGGACGTCCCTTGGATACGGTATCCAAGCCCCCGTTAAGCGCGGCTGCAGACGGCGCCGGCAAGGCAGTCCGAAAAAAGATAAGGACTGCGGCTAGGAAAGCGGCGGCTGGCAAACACATGGCCCTTGCTGCGATAGCGGGAGCAGCGGTCATTGGGTCTGGAATTGCGGGATATGGATTTTTACACCAGAATGGCGCCCCTTCTGAGGAAAAGGCAACAGAGGCACAGCTTATTTCCGGGACAAGCCTGGCAAAGGAAGGGCTTTCCAGCCATCTGCAGGCAGCCATGGAAGAATTAGAGGCAGCAGAGAAAAAGGCTGCCAAAGCCAGGGCAAAAGAGGAGGCGAAGAAGCAGAAGGAAGCAGAAGAAAAGGCGGAAGAGGCAAAGCGGAAAGAGGCGGAAAAGACGAAGGCAGAAGAGGAAGCAAGGAGGCAGGCGGAAGAGGCGAAGGCAGAAGAGGAAGCAAAAAGGCAGGCAGCAGAGGAAAAAGCGGCAGCAGAAACAAAGAGGGAAAAAGCAGAGGCAGCAGGAGGAGCATCAGGCGGGGAGCAGCCGCAGGATCCTGGTCCAGCAACCCCATCCCAGCCGTCTATCCCGGAGCCGTCCGCCCCGGAGCCAGAGCCGCCGGCCGTCACTCCCGAGCCGGAACCGCCAACGCCTGCCCCAGAGCCAGAACCGCCTTCCGAGTCTCCTGATGGGGGAAACAATTTAGATACGCCAGATTTAAATATAGAATAAATTCATTCCCGCAGGCAATAAGCCAAGCGCCATGCCAGTGCAGGCATTTGGCGAATGCAAAAGAAAAATAAAAAAATCCCGAAAGAATAAAACCAATAGGGAATTGCCTGGTACTTATAAGCAGAGGCAAAAAAATAAAAAAATCCCGAAAAAATAAAACCAATAGGGAATTGCCTGGTACTTATAAGTAGGAACAACAAAACAGCCAAAGAAAGTGAGGAACAGATTATGAAGAGAAAAAATTTTGGAAAGAAAATCATGGCGGCAATCATGGCGGCAGCGCTTACCGGCTCCCTGTTTCAGGGGACGACTGTGTCGGCAGCAGAATTGGGGGAGGCGCAGGCAGGGGGGATGCAGGCAGAAGCAGCCTACCTGGCCGATAGCATCATGGCGGATACAGCGGAACTCCCCTTGAACCAGGAGGCGGCCTGGTCACTGCAGGCAAAGGAAGAGGTGCATGCAATCCGTTTCACGGCTACAGACAGCCCGGACACTTTTTATACCCTTGCTTATGCGAACACAGGCGCAGAAGGCATACAGGAAATGTGTATCAGTAAGAGCGCTGATTTCCTGGAAGAGGATATTATAGAACGGGATACCATACACCCCAAAAAAAGCAAAGCCATAAATCTTGCAAAATTAGAAGCAGGCCATGCCTATTACATAAAGGTGAATTATGCTTCCTATGCAGAATTTACGGGAGAATCTCCTTATAAGATTAAGGTCAGCACTGTGGAAGACGATGTAAAGGATTCTGCAGGCGATGCAGAAGAAATCCCTTTGGATCAGGAAGTGGGGAGGGGCCTGCAGAATAAAGAAGATGTGGACGTTTTCCGTTTTACGGCAAAGGGGGCTCCCAATGTATTTTATACCCTTACTTTTACGAATACAGGGGAGGAAGGCGTTCAGGAAATAGAAATCAGCAAAGGCGTGGATTTCCTGGAAGAGGACAAGATTGCAAACGAAACAATACACCCCAAAAAGAACAAGATGGTAAACCTTGTGAAGCTGGAAGCAGGGCATACCTATTACATCCGGGTAAATTACGCTTCCTATATGGAATTTGCCAAAGAGTCCCCCTATAAGATAAAAGTAAGCAGCATTGAAGATGATGCAGAAGATCAGGCGGGGAATGCAAAAGCTATTTCCATCGGGAGCCCTATTTCCAGCGCAATACAGAACCGGGAGGATGTGGATATTTTCTGTTTCAAGACGCCTGACACAGATTCTTTCTATGAATTTAAGTTTTCAAACAGCAGCGGGAAAACCATGCTGTACGGTATCTACGATAATGTGGAATTGACCGGGGATGCAATCGCAGACGGGGGAGTAAGCGGCAAGCAGGAAAAGCAGGAAGATTTATATAAGCTGAAACGGAATAAGACCTATTATATCCGGGTAAATATGGCGTCATGGGATACTTATGAAGGGGTTGCCCCCTATATGCTCCTGGTAAGCAGCCGTCTGGATGACAGCAACAACCGGGTAAATAACGGCGATGACAAAACGGAGAATTTTACGGTAATCCAGCCTGGGAAGGAAGTGAAAAAAGGAATCCAGAATATAGCGGACGTAGATTACTTCCGGTTTACGGTTACAGAAAATGATAATTTCTATACACTGAAATTTATAAACAATGCGGACAACGGCTTATTCTGCAAGGTTTGGGATAACCAGAGCTATGTCGGAGCCCCCGTCCAGGAAGGGAGCGCAGGAAAGGGGCGTCCGTTAAGCATCAATTTCGGGAAATTAAAAAAAGGCAAAACCTATTATGTTAAAGTAGAACATGCTTCCTATGAAAGTTTCACAGCCACAAAGAATTATAGCTTAAAGCTAACGAAGGCAAAAGATGATATAAAGGACACGGCTTCCTCTGCCAAGGCGCTGAGCCTGAATAAATCTGGAAAGTATAAGCTGCAGAATACAGAGGACGTGGATTATTTTAAATTCACTACGTCAGATTTTGAGGATTACCATGTGGATTTTGCAAATTTGAGCAAAAAGGGAACCGTTTACATCACCATCTACAATAACAAGAAAGAGCTAGATAACGGAGGCAAATACAAAGCCGTGCTTCCCACTTATGCATGCAGCGGCAAGAAAGCGATAGACGCCCAGAGCCAGAAACTGAAGTTAGGCCGTTACAAAACATATTATATCAAAATCACCGGCGATACCGAAGCAAGCTATGAGCTTGGCATCAATGCAGCAGCCCCTTCCTCCAAAAAGATAAAAATGGCAGGTTCCAGAAACGCAAAGCTTTCCTGGGGGAAAGTAAAAAGAGCCACCGGATATGAAATCTATCGGGCTGAGAAGAAAAATGGGAAAGAAAGCAAATACAAGAAGATTAAAGTTATCAAAAAAGGAAGCACGGTAAGTTACATTGACAAAAGCCTTAAGAAAGGGAAAGTTTACTCCTATAAAATCCGGGCGTTCCGAGAGGTCAAAGGGAAGAAGACCTGCTACAGCGCATTCTCAAAAGTACAGTCTAAGAAGATATAAGGCTTCCTGGCGCGTCGGATGCAAAGAGAAATCCTGGAGCATTCCCACATCAACCCATAGCCCTTGCCGCCTGGGCAGGCCAAATAAAACTGCCCAGGCACAGATTTCGCATCTGCCCATATAATAGAGCATGGGGAACAACACGCAGCGCTTCTTTCCTACATTTTCTTTTGCCAAACATCTAAATGCGCCAGTTTGGGCGCAGACTTCAATTCTAGCTGTCATAGAGTCTTTGATAAAATACATGCTATTCTGCGCTGCTTTGCATATAGGAGGCTGCCTGCAGCCTCTTTACATATTGCCCCGGCGGCTCGTTGCTCGCAGGAATAAGACACTGCCAAATCCATGCCACAGAGGATTTAAAATTGATAGGAAAGGCAAGCCCTCATGAAAGAGAAAGCCACAGAGACCAATACAAATGCTGAAAATATTACTTATATCCTTCGGTGCAGCGATGGGACACTTTACACCGGCTGGACAAATAACTTAAAAAAACGCCTGCAAGCCCACAATAATGGACATGCAAGCAAATACACCAGAAGCCGCCGGCCAGTTACCTTGGCCTATGCCGAGCGCCACAGCACCAAACAGGAAGCCATGCGCCGGGAAGCCGAGATTAAGAAGCTTCCCCGCAAGGCAAAGGAATGCCTGGTCTCGGCATACCTTGGCGCCCCCTTATAGCAGCGGCATCCTGGCCACAAAGAAATACATCATGATAAAATGGCACACGCTCCCTCCCATCACAAACAGATGGAAAATCTCATGGGAGCCGAAATTCTTATGCCTGGAATTGAAGATTGGCAGCTTCAGCGCATAGATGACGCCGCCCACTGTGTATATAATCCCGCCGGCCAGCAGCCAACCGAAGGCCTGCCTGGACAGAGAATTGATAATCTGGGTAAAAGCCAGGACGCATACCCATCCCATCGCTATATATAATATAGAAGAAAACCATTTCGGACAGGTAATCCAGAACGCTTTCACCAAAATCCCCACAAGGGCAATCCCCCAGACCAAAGCCAGGAGCCCATAGCCTGTCCTGCCCCCCAGCACAATCACGCAGACTGGCGTATAGGTGCCGGCTATCAGCACGAAAATCATCATATGGTCTAATTTGCGCAAAATCCGGTTCGTCCTTTCAGACAAATCCAAGGCATGGTATGTGGCGCTTGCGCCATACAGCATAATCATGCTTACAATAAAGACGGACAGGGAGGCCACATGCACCTTATCTGGGTTCATGGAGGCGCGGATTAAAAGCGGCGTCGCCGCAAACAATGCCATCATCATCCCTATAAAATGCGTGATTGAGCTGCCAGGATCCTTTAACTTAAACTTCATAAAACCATCTCCTTCTAAAAATTTTCCACTCCATGCATCTGCTGATTCCGCAAGCTTTCCTTTTACAGGATTTCCCCTTTGCTCTTTGAAACTTCTCCTTTTTCTGGAATTTCCCTTTGCTGGCTTCTGCATTTGCATGGTTTTCTATATTATATGTAAAGTTTTTATAAATATTTCATGTAGTATCAAAAACTACATATCTAATGATTAGATACTACATCATATCTCCGCAGAAGTCAAGGGCTTCCAGAAACTTTTGGAAAAAAGTTTGACAATGCCCTATTTCTCTGGTATTATTAGGAACAGTCGCAAAAGACAGTACCGAATCATTACAATTTCACTTTATCATAGAACACACAGACTACGAAAGGAATTATATGGAGACAGTAAAATTTGATGAATTGAACCTGAACCCGCAAATCTTAAAGGGCATCCAGGAAATGGGCTTTGAGGAGACCACGCCCATTCAGAGCAAGGCCATTCCCATGGTCATGGAAGGGCTGGATGTGATTGGACAGGCACAGACAGGAACCGGCAAGACAGCCGCCTTTGGCATCCCCCTTCTGATGAAGGTAGACCCCAAGAACAAGAAGACGCAGGCCATCGTCCTCTGCCCTACCCGGGAGCTGGCCATCCAGGTGGCGGAAGAAATCCGCAGCCTGGCCAAATATATGCACGGCATCAAAATCTTGCCTGTCTACGGCGGGCAGGACATTGTGAAGCAAATCCGCTCCTTAAAGGGCGGCACCCAGATTATCATCGGCACCCCCGGGCGCATTATGGACCACCTGCGGCGGAAGACCATCAAATGCGAATCCGTGGACACCATTGTGCTGGATGAAGCGGACGAAATGCTGAACATGGGCTTTCGGGAGGATATTGAGACCGTACTGGAATATATCCCGGAAGAACGCCAGACTGTATTATTCTCCGCCACCATGCCAAAGCCCATCTTAGACATCACCAAGAAGTACCAGAAGGACGCCGTGACCATCAAGGTGGTGAAGAAGGAGCTGACCGTGCCCAGCATTGAGCAGTATTACTACGATGTGAAGCGCAAGGACAAGGTAGAGGTGCTAAGCCGCCTGCTGGACGTATACGGCCCCAAGCTTTCCCTGGTCTTCTGCAACACCAAGCGCATGGTGGACGAACTCGTCCATGCGCTGCAGGGGCGCGGATATTTCGCCGAGGGCCTGCACGGCGACATGAAGCAGGTGCAGCGCGACCGGGTGATGAACAATTTCCGCAATGGCCGCACGGAAATCCTGGTGGCTACGGATGTGGCGGCCAGGGGCATTGACGTAGACGATGTAGAGGCCGTCTTCAACTTTGACCTGCCGCAAGACGACGAATACTACGTGCACCGCATCGGCAGGACCGGCCGGGCAGGCAAGACCGGGCGCTCCTTCACCTTCGTCAAGGGCAAGGAGGTCTACAAGCTGAAGGATATCCAGCGCTACTGCAAGACGAAAATCCTGGCTCAGAAAATTCCCAGCATGGAGGACGTGCAGCAGGTGAAGCTGGAAAAAATCATGGACCACATCGACAGGGTCATTGAAGAGGAAGACCTGAGCGCAATGGTGGACATGATAGAAGACCAGGTAAACGAGGCGGACTACACCACCATGGACATTGCCGCAGCCTTCCTGAAGCTGGCGCTTCTGGGCGATGAGGACAGCCAGGCAGGCAGCTTCGAGAACTTCGAGTTCGGCGACACGGGCGCAGAGGAGGGCATGGTAAGGCTGTTCATCAACATCGGCAAGAAACAGCATGTGAAGCCCGGCGACATTTTAGGCGCCATCGCTGGGGAGTCCGGCATCCCAGGAAGGCTTGTGGGGGCGATTGACATGTATGATAAGTACACCTTTGTGGAGGTTCCCCGGGAATACGGCAAGGAAGTCCTGCAGGCCATGAGCGATTCCAAAATCAAGGGCAAGACTATCAATATCGAGCCCGCCAACCAAAAATAAATTCCACTCAGTTTCAAAAACAGGGGCTGCTGTGCAAGGAGATGGCGCAGCAGCCCCATTTCCCTTACAGAAACACTGGAAAATGCTTTCCTTTTATGGTATAATGACGGCAGACAAATTTCGGATTCTTTGGAAGATGCCAATAAAAAGCCCGGCAATGGAGAACCTTATTATGAATGGACGAAGAATGGACCCCACCCTAATGGAATACATAATCGCTCTTTTGGACTTCCACAACCCAGAGCCTGCCCAAAAGGAGGGCATGGAAGAATGGCTGCCCCCGCACATTGACCCGCAGGACGCCCACTTTGCTTACCAAATGGTGCATTTTATGGATGAAATGCCTGGCGGCTTTTTTATTTACCATGCAGACAAAGGGGAGGAGATTATTTATGCCAACAAGGCGCTCCAGAGGATTTTTATGTGCAATTCCCATGAGGAGTTCTGCGCTCTGACAGGCAATACTTTCAAAGGGCTTGTCTATTCCGAGGATTTGGAAGATGTAGAGAAGAGCATCTGGGAACAGATTTCCCATAGCAAATATGACCTGGACTACGTGGAATACCGCATCGTGCGCAAAGACGGCACTATCCGCTGGATAGAGGATTATGGGCATTTTATCCACAATGAGACCCTGGGGGATATTTTCTATGTGTTTGTGGGAGACGCTACGGAGAAGAAAAGAAGCCATCTGTCTGAGCAGGCGCTCCTGCTTAAGGAAAATACTTTAAGGGAGAAGCAGCTTGAAGACCTGATTGCAGAGTACAACAAGGAACGGATGCAGATCAACCAGGAGCATCTCCGGCGCCTGGAGGTCATCGAAGGGCTCAGCGTAAATTATGAGTCCATCCTCTATGCAGACCTAGACACGGACAAAGTCTTCGCCTACCGCCTCAGCTACCGCACTGCCCGCCAGTTTGATGAAATCCAGCAGGTCCGCAGCTTCCAGTGGTATATTTCTGACTATATCAAGACCTGGGTCCACCCGGAGGACTGCAGCCGGGTATATGAAGCCACCTCCCCTTCCTATATCCGCCAAAAGCTGTCTGAGGAAAAAACTTACTACCTCAATTACCGCATCGTCAACCGGAAGGACACCCAGTATATCCAGCTCCGCATCGTGAATGTGGGCAACAAGGACCACATTTCCCAGATTGTCATGGGATACCGCCGGGTGGATGACGAGATACGCCGGGAAATGGAGCAGAAGCAGCTGCTGGAGGAAGCGCTGAACAGCGCCAAACTGGCCATCGTGGCTAAGAACAGCTTCCTTTCCAATATGTCCCATGACATGCGCACCCCCTTAAATGCGATTTTGGGATACACGCTTTTAGCGAAAAAGCATATTTTTGACAAAGAAGCCCAGAGGGATTACCTGAATAAGATAGAATCTTCCAGCGGCCAGCTTTTAGACCTGATTGACAAGGCGCTGGAGCTGTCCTGGATGGAGTCCAATGACGTGCGCGTCACAGAGAGCGAATCCAACCTGCGCGTCCTGATGCAGGAAATCTACCGGGAGATGTTCCCTGAATCCTTTGAGAAAAATATTTCCTTATCCTTGGACTTTTCCCGCGTGAAGCACTGCGACATTTACTGCGACCATGGCAAATTAAGGCAGATTCTGTCCCACCTGGCCAGCAATGCCGTGAAGTATACCAAGGACAATGGAAATGTGGATATCATTGTCACAGAGCTGGAGAAGTTCCCTGACAATTATGCCTCTTACCAATTTGTGGTCAAGGACACCGGCATCGGCATCAGCGAAGATTTCCTGGGGCATATTTTTGAGCCCTTTGAGCGGGAGAAGAACACCACCTTCAGCGGCATCCCCGGCACAGGCCTGGGGCTCACCATTGCCAAGAACCTGGCGGAGATGATGGGCGGGAACATCAAGGTGGAAAGCCAGCCTGGCAAGGGCAGCACCTTTTCCTTCATCCTCCGCTTCCGCCTTCAGGACGTCCCGCTGCAGCCGCCCAGCAGCACGGCAAACACCATCGCCCAGCTGATGAACCACAAAATCCTGCTGGTGGAGGACAATGAAGTCAATATGGAGATTGAGACAGAGATACTGAAGGGGCTGGGCTTTCAGGTGGATTCTGCGGAAAACGGGCAAATGGCCGTGGACATCATCCAGCATTCCGCCCCTGGGGAATATGGGCTTATCTTGATGGACATCCAAATGCCTGTCATGGATGGCCGCGAAGCCGCTAGGATGATCCGCAGCCTGGATATGCCGTCTTTGGCTCACATCCCTATTGTGGCCTTATCCGCCAATGCCTTTGAGAGCGACAAGCGGATGTCCATAGAGAGCGGCATGGACGCCCACCTGACAAAGCCCATAGACGTCCCGGTGCTGTTAGACACTATCACCAGAATCCTGCAGACCCATAAGGTCCTGTTTAACGATGCCCTGTAGCATCCATTTCCCTAACCTTCAAGGAAAATGGACGCTTCAATATAGAAAGATAAATCAAAAGATGCTATAATATTTTTGTCCCTGCCCCAAAGAGGGCAAATACATCACAAGACCAAAGGAGGGAATTGAATGAGATTAGTAACGCGTTCCGACTTTGACGGGCTGGCATGCGGCGCCTTGCTCCTGGAAGCGGGCATTATTGACCATTGGAAATTTGCGCACCCCAAAGACCTGCAGGATGGCTTAGTGGAGGTTAACGAAGACGACTGCTTGGCAAACGTGCCTTATGTGGAAGGCTGCGGGCTTTGGTTCGACCACCATTCCAGCGAGCATGAGAGGCTCCAGCTTGCAGGCAAATACAAGGGGGAAAGCCGCATCGCCCCCTCCTGCGCCAGGATTATTTATGAATATTATGGCGGCGCAGAGAAATTCCCGCAATTTACCGAAATGATGGCCGCTGTGGATAAAGTGGATTCCGGGGACTTGACCATTGATGAGGTCATGAACCCTACCGGCTGGATCCTTGTCGGCTTCTTAATGGATCCCAGAACCGGCCTGGGGAGGTGGCGGCAATTCTCCATTTCCAATTACCAGCTGATGGAAAAATTACTGGAGGCATGCCGCGTATTAAGCACAGAGGAAATCCTGGACTTGCCGGACGTCAAGGAACGGATTGTGGTATACAATGAGCAGACTGAAAAATTCAAAGAGATGGTAGCGCAGCATACTAAGGTACAGGGAAATGTAATCATTACGGACCTCCGAGGCGTGGACCCTATCTACACCGGGAACCGTTTTATGATTTACAGCATGTACCCGGAGCAGAACATCTCCGCATGGATTGTCAGCGGCCGGGGCGGGCAAGGCTGCTCTGCAGCCGTAGGGTACAGCATCCTAAACCGCACTGCTTCCTTAGACGTAGGGAGCCTGATGCTGAAATACAACGGCGGAGGCCATAAAAAGGTAGGAACCTGCCAATTCAGCAATGATAACATGGATACCGAACTGCCCAAGATGCTGGATGAGTTATGTGAGATGGCTGGGTAAGTTAGATTTCTCCATAAAATCCATAAAAAGAGAGTGTCGTAAGATCATCGAAATAGATGATTGAGCGACACTCCCTTTTTATTTTTTGCGAAAAGGAAGGAGCTGTTGCTCCGGCAGATGATCCATCTGCTTTTGCAACAGCCCCTTCTTTTATTACTTTGTAACCTTTACGGTCTTTGCCTGGCCCTTCTTGCTAAAAAGCCCTTGGTACTTCTTCAGGCAGGAGGACGGCACTTTAATCTTGGCCTTCTTGTTGATTCCTTTTAATACCTTGGAGCCAACCTCGGAAAGCTTCTTGGATTTTACAGTGATGGCCTTTAACTTGCCGCAATGGCTGAATGCGTAGTTGCCAATGGTCTTCACGTTCGCAGGAACCGTAAGCTTCGTCAGTGCGGAACAGTTCTGGAATGCGCTGACGCCAATCACTGTCACGCTCTTCGGGATGCTTACGCTCTTCAGCTTCTTGTAGCCCTTAAGCGCATTCTTGCCAATGGAGGTTACCTGATATTTCTTGCTGCCAATCTTCACAGACGCCGGGATTGCGGCCTTTGTGATATTTTTGTTGGTTGCGCCCGCATACGCCATAGTCTCTTTGCCGGCTGCTGCGTTGGTAACCTTATATTTTGCTCCGTTTACAGTCACTACTTGGTTCTTCTTTGGCGTAACTGTCTTGAACTGGAAGGTCGCTTCTGCTTCCTTGTACTGGCTGTCGCCAGCCTTCACGGCCTTTACCATAACGGTTCCGATGCCGGTTGCCAGCACCTTGCCTGTCTTGGCATTGATGGTTGCGTACTTGTTGCCGGATACGATGGACCATGTCACATTGCCCTCTCCGCTTCCGCCAACTGCTTTCAAGGTTGCGGACTTGCTGAAGGTTAGGGATGTCACGCCAGAAATCTCCAGCGCTTCCTGGGCAGCCAGCTCGCGCTTGCTTACCGTTACCTTACAGGTCTCTGTCAAGCCGTTTACCGTTCTTGCCGTGATGGTTGCCTCGCCTGCGCCGACTGCGGTCACCTTGCCGCTGATGGAGACAACGGCAACATCTGGGTTGTTGGTTAACCATACCACGCTGCGGTCCTCGGCGGTAGCCGGAGCTACGGTTGCAGTCAGGGTCTCTGTCCCATTGATATCCAATGTGATGGCTTCCTTATTCAGCTGGATGCTGGTGGGCTGGTTCGCTGCATCGGCCGGTTTATTCACCGTCACCTTACAGGTGGCTGTCAGGCCGTTCGCCGTCTTGGCTGTAATCGTAGCCACGCCCTTTGCGATGGCTGTTACTTTGCCGCTGTTTGTCACAGTTGCTACAGCCGCATTGTTGGTTGACCATGCCACGCTGCGGTTCTCCGCATTTGCCGGGGTTACCGTTGCGGTCAGGGTATCCGCATTGTTCACGTCTAAGGTCAGAGTATCCTTATCCAATGTGATTCCAGTAGGTTCGTTCTTCCCTGGGTCTACCGTTTCGCCTGGCTGATTCACCGTTACCTTACAGGTGGCCGTCACGCCATCGGCAGTCTCAGCCGTAATAATGGCCACGCCCTTTGCGATTGCCGTGACTTTGCCGTCAGCGTCTACGACTGCAATCTTCTTATTGTTGCTGGACCATGCCACTTTCTTGTTCGCCTCATTGTTGGAAGTGACAGTTGCCGTCAATGCCTTGGACTCATTCACATTCAAGGCGATTTCTTCCTCGCTCAGCTCGATGGTTGTCTTGCCCACCGGATTCTCATCCTTCTTCACATGGACAATCACGCTGTTTAACACATTGTTATTGTTCACGGCCTCTGCCTTAATATAAGCATAGCCTTCGGATACAGCCGTAATCTCGCCATTTTCCACAGTGGCAACGGACTCGTCATAACTGCTCCATAAGATGTTCCTATCCTCTGGCCTGGTAGGCTCTGGCGTCAAGGCAGCATTCACCTTTACCTTATCGCCAACTTCCATCTCCACAAGGCCCTGATCCAACTCTACCTTTTCTGCCTGGACTGGCTCGGAAACCACCACGAAGTTTACAGAATATTTCTTATCCTTCGACGTAGCGGTAACATAGTTGGCTCCTGGCTCAGACGGCGTGAATTTCGCTACCTGATGGGTATCGCCATAGTAATCTGTCTTATCTGTTAATTCAATCTGCCCTTTGCCTTCTGTCAATGTCCAGTCAAATGGGCCGTATAATGCATCCGGCTTCTCATACACTTCGCCAGACATTGTGCCTGCCGGGTTGCCTGGGGCCTCCACGCCGGCTGCCACAATCTTTATCTTAGCGGCGGCGCCACTAGGCGTATAAGGCACATTCACCTCGCCGGTAGCCGGGTCATAGCTATACCTTGGGGTCCATTGGCTTACAGTCCCATCCTTGGGAAGCTCATATTCATCGCCAGGCCCATAGACAATATACATCTTGATATCCTCTGGCAACGCATAGCCTTCCTCATTCACGAGCTTAGCCTTATAAGTCTGCCCATTTTCATTGTAGAAATCCGGGCCGTCCAGCTTCAGGCCTTGCAAATCAGTCATAATCTCACAGAAGGTATGCGGGGAAGTCTGACGGTATTTTGCCTCTAAGTCTACCGACTCTCCCTGCTTCACATAAAAACTCTGTGTGCCGCTGAAGCTTCCGCCAGCCACCAAATCATCCTGGTCGTACTGCGTATAGATATCCTGCCAGCCAATCCGCATGGAACGGGATACCCCATTCAGGGTAACGGTCAGCGTCCCCTCTCCTGCCGGAATCTGCACATCTGATTGACGGAGAGAAAGGTACAGGGAGCCGGAACGCCCATCGCTGCTTTCTTTTCCAACCTGAATCAATCCTGCGTCATAATCCTGGGCGTAGTCTTCATCTTCTTCCACAACCCACCGCACTTCATCAAGCACCACGTCTGCCGGCTGGAGGTCTGTAATCTTCACGACGCACTCCCCGTCTGGCTTCAAGCCGGAGAATTTCTCTATGGAGAGCTTAAAGTCTTCTACTTCTGTATTTGTCTCATCCACAACTACGATACAAGTTCCAAACGCAGATCCATTTGAAACGGTAATCACCGTCTGCCCTGGGGCAATCGCTGTCACTTTTCCGAATTCATCGATTGTCGCAACCTCTGGGTTGCTGGAAGTGCGCTCCAGCTCTGCCATCCCCAAGGTATTGTCATTTACGCTAAGCTCAAAGCTTGAGCCTGGATGCAGCCTTGCGGAGGTCTGGGACAGCACAATCCCTTCCTTGGAATCCACATGGATTGCATAGCTGCGGTCATTTGCGCCGTAATCGCCGCAAGACAGCAGGATATCGCCTGTCCATTCATAGCTATAGTAAGCGTCCTCAAAAGACGGCTTGCGGACATACTCTGTAACGTCTGCGATAAATGTCCTGGTCTTTACTGCTGCGTCATAAATATCTTCCCTAAAGAAGGGGTTTGCAGTATCCGGCTTCACTTCCGCATAACTCGGGTCTCCGCCTGTGCCTTCCTTATAGGTACGCCTTACATAAGGCACGACCTCAACGGAAGCTAAGGAGCC
>CAOKUK010000032.1 GCA_948472595.1 uncultured Eubacterium sp. | reverse complement strand
TGTCACTACTGACATGACGGGGAAGGACTTCACCAAGGCTTTGAGCGAGCAGGGGTTTACAGCGAACTTTGACGCCACGCAGCAGAGGTTCGTCCTGAATTCCAAGGAAAGCGGCGTGTCCAATGACTTCAAGTTTGTGGTGAATGAGGGCGATCGGAGCGCATTCAACTTATTAGACAGCCTGGGATTGGCCACCGAGGAGAATTACAAGGCAGTTGCTGGGGATTTTGCGATGGCTTCCAGCACGGCGATTTTGGGCAGCCAGTTTGCAAATGGCAACAGCCAGGTTACGGATAGCGCTGTATTGTCTAGTTTGGGCGTCAAAGAAGGGACAATGACCTTCAAGGTAAATGGCCAGGAAAAAAAGGTTCAGATTACCCCAAATATGACATTGCAAGATTTGAAGAATGCGTTTGACGCACAGGGCATGAAGCTTGACTATGATGCCTCCCGCAAGGGTCTTAGTGTGACGTCTAAGACAAGCGGAGAATCAGTTGCCCTCGTGGTAGGCAAAGGGCAGGATGCCAATGGCAAGGAAATTGGCGATGAGAGCTTCCAAGTGGCGCAGAGCCTTGGCTTAGTCACGAAGCAGAATTATATAGCAGCCGGCGTTGACTATATTGGGGATGTGTCAGGCAGAGATTTTGCCAGCAAGTCAGAAGCATCCAATGCAGAGATTGAATTGAATGGCGCCGTGTTCGAAGGAGAGAGCAATACCTTCTCCATCAACGGATTGAATATTACAGCAACTGGCGTGAGCGATACCATGAGTATCACCACTTCCACGGACGTGGATGGCATTTACAACATGATTAAGGACTTCCTCAAGGAGTACAATGAGGTAGTGAATGCCATGGAGAAGGGCTACAATGCAGCGGCAGCCAAGGGCTATGAGCCATTGACCGATGATGAGAAGTCAGAGCTGTCCGACAAGGAAGTGGAGAAATGGGAGCAGAAGATTAAGGATTCCATTTTGCGCCGGGACGACACGCTGCGTTCCGTCCTGAATGGGATGTCCACCAATATGGCGAAGACCTTTGAGGTGAATGGCAAGAAGTACAGCCTTTCCTCCTTCGGCATCAAGACCGCAGGCTATTTCAACGCTGCCGAGAATGAGTCTTATGCATACCATATTGACCATGACCCGGATGATTCCGTTTCATCTTCCAACGAGGATAAGCTCCGCAAGATGATTGAGGAAGACCCGGATGCCGTAGCGAGCTTCTTCACCCAGCTTGCCACCAGCGTATATGACAATTTACATGAAAGAATGGGTTCCACAACCTTAAGTGGGGCATACAAGGTCTACAACGACAAGCAGATGCAGACGGAGTATGACGAATATACAAAGACCATTAAGAAATGGGAACAAAAATTAAAGGATATGGAAGACGCCTACTACAAGAAGTTTTCCGCAATGGAAACCGCATTAGCTAAACTGCAGTCTCAGACAAACTCACTCTCTTCACTATTAGGCGGCTGATAAGGAGGACATAAGGTGATAGCAAACAGAGGATATGATGCTTATGCCAAGAATAAGATTTTAACAGCATCCCCCGCTGAGTTGACATTAATGCTTTATGAAGGGGCGATTAAGTTCTGCAACATTGCGATTGTTGCGATAGAAGAAAAGAATGTGGAGAAAGCCCACGTCAATATCACAAAAGTAGAGAATATTATTGCAGAATTTCTGTCAACCCTGGACCATAAGTACCCAGTAGCCAAAGATTTTGAGAATGTTTACAATTATCTGATGGATCGTCTGCTGGAAGCAAACCTGAAAAAGGATAAAGAAATTTTGGAAGAGGTGCTGAAGCACCTGCGTACCATGCGCGACACCTGGAAGGAAGTCATGGAACGGAACAAGACCAAAAAGGCGAACTGATATGGGAAACGACTATTTAAGCGTAATGATTCAGAGCCTCCAGAAGAAGTCCAAGATTCTGGACGGCATTATCCGGATGAACAAGGAGCAACATCAGATTTTAAGCCAAGAGGAGTTAGATGCTGAGGCCTTTGACAAGAATATCCAGGAGAAAGGAGAGCTGGTAGACCAGATCAATTTCCTGGACGAGGGCTTTGAAGAACTGTATGGCAGAGTAAAGACTGTAATCGAAGCAGAAAAGCAGGCGCACAGAGAGGAAATCCTGCTGATGAAGAAGCTGATTGCAGAGATTACGGAGAAATCTGTATCTATCCAAAGTGAAGAAGTGCGCAACCGCAGGATGATGGAGCATAGGTTTTCGCAGGAGCGCAAGAAGGTTCATGCGAAGAGAAGCACTTCTGCGGCGGCAAACCAATATTACAAAAACATGGCGCGGCTGAATTATATGGACGCCCAATTTATGGATAAGAAAAAATAGCAAAAAGTGAATAAAAAGCCGGTGCAGCAACTGCATCGGCTTTTTGTGGAGAGGCGGTTCGATGAATTATAAAATTGAAAATGGATGCCTTCTGCTCCATACGGAGGAAGGATTCCAGGCAGTGAAGCAGGATTTGTATATTGAAGATGGCAAGATTGCCAAGATTGGAAGCTTTGGAGCGGGCAAGGAGGAAATCCGCTCTGGAAGCCTTGTGGGAGGCATAGAAAAAGACTCAAGAATCTTGGAAACAGGAATAGGCAAAGGCTCAGGAATCCCGGAAGCAGGAATGAGCAAAGGCTCAGGAGTCCAAGAAGCAGGAATCGAAAAGGACTACCAGATTATAGACGCTTCAAATAAATTAATTATGCCGGGCTTAATCAACATGCACACCCATGCCTATATGACAGTGATGCGCAATTACGCAGACGATGTGGATTTTGATGAATGGCTGTTCCGGCGCGTGATGCCGGTGGAAGACCAGCTGCCCAAAGAGGCTGCCTATTGGTCTTCCTTGCTTGGCTGCATGGAAATGATTCAGACGGGAACCACCAGTTTTGTGGACATGCATATGTACCATAAGCAGTCCCCGAAGGCTGCCCAACAGGCAGGCATGAGGGCGTTTATCGGAAGGGGCTTGGTAGGGGAAGACTTGTACCAGGACGGCTTCAGCCGCTTCCAGGAGGCGTTGGAGGAGAAAGAGGCATATGAAAGCGATTTGATAAAGTTCATTTTGTCTCCCCATGCCATTTACAGCTGTTCCGGCAAGCTCCTATCCCAGGTGGCAGAGGAAGCAGCGAAACGGGATATGCAAAAGCAAATCCATCTATCCGAGAGCCAGGCAGAAGTAGACAATGCTATTGACAAATATGGAAAAACTCCTGTAAAATATTTATCAGACTTGGGCTTTTTGGATAAGGGCACGATTTTAGCCCATTGCGTGCAAATGCGCCAAGACGATCTTGATATCCTGCGTGCACATCAGGCAAATATTGTGACCAATCCGGCCAGCAATGCCAAGCTGGGGAATGGCTTTGCGCCAATCTGCGAAATGGCGGAAAAAGGCCTCAATATTTGCATTGGCACGGATGGGGCATGCAGCAACAATACCTTGAATATGTTCCGTGAAATGGGCCTGCTTTCCATCATCCACAAGGGGATTGCCCAGGATTCCACTGCCGCCCCTGCCCAGTTTGTCATAAAAGCTGCCACGGAACATGCGGCCAAAGCTCTGTCCATGGAGCAAAAGCTGGGCGTGATAGCAGAGCAGGCGGAAGCCGATTTGGTTTTCCTGGATTTGCACGCCGCATCCCTGTTCCCCAACAATAACATCCTTTCTTCCCTCTGCTATTCAGCCAACGGCTCCGAGGTGGAAAGCGTGATGGTCAAAGGCAGGTTCGTGATGCGCAACCGCCAGATGCTCACCATTGATGCGGAGCGGGTATATTATGAGGTGGACAAGATTGTAAGGAAATGCCTTTAGGCATTGGTATTGAACAGCAACCGAATGCTGCAATCAGAATAGAAAAGGAGAAATTATCAATGAGTATTGTAAAAGACCCTTCACTTGCGCCTTCTGGAAGGAAAAAAATCGAATGGGTTCGCTCTTTCATGCCAGCCCTGACAGAGATTGAGAAGAAATTCGAGCAGGAAAAGCCCTTTTCAGGACTTAGAATTGCTGTTTCTGTGCATTTGGAAGCCAAAACGGCCAATCTGGGCTTAGTCTTGGCAAAAGGAGGCGCAGAAGTGTTTCTGACAGGCTGCAACCCCCTTTCCACCCAGGACGACGTGGCGGCAGCCGTGGCGGAGATGGGCGTGGAGACTTTTGGCATCAAAGGGGTCTCTGCCCAGGAATATGAGGATTTGCTGGTAAAGACCTTAGCCTGCCATCCCCATTTGGTGGTGGATGACGGCGGCGATTTGATCAACCTTTTGGGCGGCCGCTGCAAGGAATATGCAGACCAGTTAATCGGCGGCTGTGAGGAGACCACGACAGGGATTCTCCGCCTAAAGGCTCGGGAGCGGGAAGGGGTTCTCCCCTGCCCCATGATGGCGGTGAATGACGCCAAGGCGAAGCATTACTATGACAACAAGTATGGAACAGGCCAGTCCGTATGGACGGCAATCATGGATACGACAAATTTAATCGTGGCTGGGAAGACAGTGGTCATCGCAGGCTATGGCTGGTGCGGGAAAGGCACGGCCATGCGCGCCAAGGGCATGGGTGCAAATGTGATTGTCACGGAAATCGATCCCTTCAAGGCTTTAGACGCCACAATGGACGGCTTCCAAATTATGCCAATGGATGAGGCTGCAAAGTACGGCGATATCTTCGTGACCGTGACGGGCTGCAAAGACGTCATTGTCCCAAGGAATTTTGAAGTGATGAAGGACAATGTGATTTTATGCAATGCCGGCCATTTTGACTGTGAAGTGGATGTGGCCTCTTTGGCTGAAATGTCCGTAAAGCAGGAGACGCGCCGCAACAACATCGTTGGGTATGAGCTGCCAGACGGGCGTACCCTGAATGTGCTGGGGGATGGCCGTTTGGTCAATTTGGCCTGCGGGATGGGCCATCCGGCAGAGATTATGGACATGTCATTTGCCGTACAGGCGCTGAGCCTGCATTGGCTGGTGCAGCATAAGGAGGAATTGGTGACAAAGGTGTACAATGTGCCCGATTCCATAGACGATGAGATTGGCCGGTACAAGCTGGCCGCCATGGATTTGAAGATTGACAAGCTGACCCCAGAGCAGGAGGCATACCTTTCCGGGTGGGCAGTAGACTGACGATATTACTGCGGCGCACATAGGGCAGGCTGGCTGTATGCCGGCGTCCTGCCTTATGTGCGCCGCTTTAAGTTTTGATACATTCTATTTTTACGGATGATTTACAGGACATAGATAATTCTCTAGCATCCCTTCCTGATAAGCTGGCCTTTTATGGGTTAAAAGGCATTGCCTGATCTCGAGCAGCTCTGGAATCTCAATTTTCTCTAATTTATTCAGCCTGGCAGGGCTTAGCGCAATATCTGACATGGCCTGCAGGTACAGCTTTTTCTGGTAGTTCCATAACACCAGGCGGCTGCCATACCGTTTTTTCAAGCCTTGCGCAATCTGCAGGCCTTCTGGGTCGAAGTCCCCGGCGTAGTAAAATGTGTAGCTCTCCGGGAATAAATCCATTGCCGCATAACAAGCCAGCGTTAGCTGCCCGGATGTGCATAAGAATGCATGGGCGGGGTATTTTTCCGTCAGATAGGAGAATGCGGCGGGGTTTTCCAGTATGTAAATTATGGGTGCGTTGCCAGGCACAGCCTGCGGCGCCTTGTCAGGCAAGGGCTGCCTATCATTTCCAAGGCGGCAGTCCTCGGCGGCAAGCAGCTGTGACAGGCTGCCCAGCGTCTGCAACGTTATGGGCAGCGCCTGTTTTTCCATGGAAAATCCGCACAGCCCCTCATGCAATTGCCCATCCCTTTTCCTGCCTATGAGGCCAAAGGCAAGGCAGGTATTTGACAGGCCATCTTTTAACAGGCCCATCTGGTAGAGGAGGGATTCCCGCTGCTCGATAGCTGACAGGGATGTGTCCGCTTCGCCAAAGCGGCAAGCCCCATAATGGAGCAGCAGGCTGCAGGCGGCGCTCCCATCGTCAAAGTAATGGGGGTTCCCTGTTATCTGGGTAGCAAAGACGGGCAGCAGAAGGCGCTGGCCGCTGTAAATGGGCAAGCGGCCAAGGGCGCTGTCTAGGGTTTTTAATAGCAGCCGCAGCCCGCTGGCGTCGGTTTTGTACTGTTTCTCAAGCAGGCGGCAGCCGTTTTTCCGTTCCAGAAGAATCTCGGAGAGCCATGATTTCACATCTTCATTCCGGCATTCCGACAGGCAGCTTTTCCAAAATGCCTCCTTGGCTTCTTGCTGGCGCAGCTGCGTTTCTTTCTTAATAGACAAAGGAAGGCCATAATACTGCTCCAGTATGGCTTCCCAGGTTAAGGCTCCGAACTTGCTTTTTTCCAGTGCGCGCACTAGCCTTGCATAAGGCAGCCGCACAGCGCCGTCCTTTTCTGGATCTATGCCCGTGAAGCCTAAGAGCGCCTCCCTTTCCTCGGCAGACAGGGCGCCTAAGGGAAAGCTCCCCCCTAAATGGCCAAGGCTTGCATATTTTTGCTTCATCAGCCAAAAGAGCTTCGCATAGACCGGGTATTTTTTAAAATAGGAGACTGCCTGCTGCAGAAGCTCCGTTTGGGCTGGGGTAAAAATTTTTTCTTCCATCATAGATTTATCCTAATGATTCATCCTAAACCAACGTTTTCACTTTTCCATTCCAAATGTATTGCATCACGGTCACGTACTTTGCGTTTAATGGGCGGATTAAGTGGTAAATGGCAAGTTTGGGCACGGTGTCATAGTCCCCCCACAGCACTTGGGAGTTGATGATAAAGTTCAGTTCTAAGTGCACCATCAGCCGGAACATGTCTTTGATATTCATCTCATCCACGCCGGCGAAGGCCTCGTCCAAGGATATAATCCTGGGTGCGTCCAGGTTCGCCCCCTTATACTTTGCCACAACGGCGGAAAAGAGGGGCACATACATGGACATGGCTTTTTCGCCGCCGCTAAAGGTGAAGAACATCCGATCTGTCATTTCCCGTTTCTTTTCCCCGGCTTTTTGGAAGTGCAGCTGGAATTCAAACCATTTGCGGTAGTCCAGGATTTCCCGGATAATCGCATGGAAGGACTGCAGGTTCGAATCCTCCCGAGACAGCTTCTGGGCTTCCCGAATGCAGCTGCGGAAGTGCCCCGATATTCTGTCAATATCCTCTTGGCGCATAATTTCCACATCCGTCTGCAGAAGGCTCACCAGCTCCCTTGTGTCCAGCTGCCCTTCCTTATCTGCTTTTTTGGGCTGCCATTTCAAGCTTAAGGTCAGCCCGCTGGAAGTCTCCATGGATTCCATCATGTGGTTCATGGCCTCGACCCAGCGGTTGCTCTCGTGGATTTTGGCCCTGATTTTCTTGCCGATGGTATTGGAGAGGAGGTCTTCAAAAAGTTCCCGGTCTTTCTCTTGCAGGATATTGGCCAGGTTGTCCGCTTCGGCGTGGAGCAGGGACACCAGTTTTAGGAAGGGGATATCCACGCCGCGGTATTTCGCCTTAATGTCGATGCGCGCCACATATTCTTCCGGCAGACTTGCAAGGCCGGAATGCGCCAAATCCCCGAACAAGCCCTTTTGGATAATCAGCTGGTATGCTGTCAGCAAGCCCCGTTTCTCATGGTAAATATTTTGCAAATCTCCGAAGAGTTCATATAAGCCCTTGCCCCCTGGCTGGCTGCGGAGCCTGGATTGGACTTGGGAAGCCAGCTTGTATGCTTGCTCTGGTGAGTATGCGGCAGGGGCATTGCCGGGAGAGCCTGCCTCAGGGAGTGGGGAGGATAAGCTTGCGGCAGGGGCTTCTAAAGTGGTTGCATTTCCAAAGAAATCACAGGGAACGTATCCCAGCTCATATTCCTTGGCAAACACCAGCTGCCATTGCCTGCGCAGCCCATCTGCCTGCCGCAGCCCTTCGGCGCACTCCTCTAAGCGGCTTGCTTTGTATTCCAGTTCTTTTTCCAACTTGCTCCGCCGCTCTGTGGAAAGTTCCTTTTCCTTTGGGATGCCATCCGCTGCGTTCATGCGTTTTTGGCAATGCTCCAGGCGTTCCCGGATGGACGCATAATCGGTAAGCGCAAGCTGTTCCCGGACGGAGCGCAGGCTGGCCTGGCATTTGCCAAGCTGCAGCTTTATGCGGAGCTGCTCGCCCATCAAATCGTCCAAATCCAGGGACAGGCCTTCCAACTGCTCGCTGCGGGTCTCAAGCAGCAGGAGCTGGTTTACATATTGCCCATGCTGCTCCTTCATGCATTGGAACTCTTCCCGGTATTCCGCCAGGCTATCCCATTCCTGTTGGTAGGCATCCAGCCGTTCCGGCAGGCCCGTCTTCTGGCAGGTCTCCTGTACCTTGATTTGCGTTTCCTTGAGTTCCTGCTCCCATGCAAGGGTCACTGTAAAATGCCGCTTCACATCCTCTTCTGCCTGCTCCAGCAAGTGCTGTGCCCGATTGGCTTCCCGGAGCGCAATTTTCAAGTCATCCACTCTGGGAAATGCATCGAACTCTTGCTGTAATTCCTCCAAATGGCGGTTAAGCGCTTGCATCTTCGCAGTAAAGTCAGCGGTTTTTGCCTCTATTTCCTGCATGGACGCCTGCAGCTGCGCAATGCAGGCCAGGCGGTGCCGCTCCCTGGCGGTGGAGCCGATATAACGGGCTGCATAATGGGAAGAAGATGTGCCCTCCAGAATCCCGATGCGGTAATGCCCATCTTCTGCAATCCAAGTGGAATATCCCTGCATGTCACAGGAGTTGGGGGAACATACTTCCTCAAAAGCATCTTGAGATACGTCCTTTTGGGGCGTCCTATACCCTATGGCGGACAAGATATTCTGCATCTGCACGCAAAGCAGGCTATCTTCTGCTCCATTACCAATTGTGAATAAATCTGAAATCGGCTGCCTTTTTTGGCAAAGCAGGCAATCTTGTTCGGTATTTTTCTGCCCCATTTGGTGATATGCGTTATCTCCTCCGGCATTTTCAGAAGCAAATAACCCTGCGAAATATTCTTGCAGCTGCCTGGTGTCTGCAAAGAGGTATTTGTCGCATGCTTCCGGAGCCATGCTGTAAATCCGCTCCCGGTCGTCAGGGCTTACAATCAGCGCATCCAGAATCCCCATTTGGGCGCATGCTGCTTCCAGGCGGCTGCACTGCTCTTCCGTCAATTCAGATGCAAAGTCAACGGCTTTGTAAAACGGGATTGCGAAAATCCCCATGTCTTGCAGCAGCTTTCGGTTCTGCCGAACTTCTGCCGGGCGTTCCGGCTCCACCTCTTCGGTTTGTTCCAGCCGGGCAATCTCATCGGAAATTTCTGCTTTTTCTTCTTCCAGCAGCCGAAGCCCCCGTTCTAAGGCTCCCCTCTTGTCCAGCAGATCGTTTTTCACGTCCAGCCGTTTCTGGTCCGCCAGGCTTCGGATATCGGAATAGTCATCCTCGTACCAAAATGCTTCCACCCTCCGGTCAGCTTGCTGCAGCGCCAAGGCGTCCAGCGCCAGCCAGCAGTTTTGGCCAGACCATACATGGATGGCTTCCGTAAGCTCTCCCTTTTGTTCACGCACTAAGCCCTCATATTGCTGCCATTCCTTTTCGCAGGTGTTACGGAGTTCCTTCTGGGTGTCCAGTGCTTGCAGGGCTTCCCCGTATTGCCGTTTCACTTCCCTTTCCTGCCGCAGGACTTCCATGCCGGCTTGGATTCGTTTCTGGTGTTCTTTCAGCAGCCCTTCCTGAAAGGAAAAATCATAGGGCTTTTCCTTTTCTTTCTGTAAATCCTGTATGACAAACTGCCAGTCCGGGAAAGAGCTTTCCTGCATGCATTCTTCTATCGTTTCAAAGCATTCTTCCACATTTGCCCAAGCTTGGTCCGCTTCCCGTTGATGGGATTTCAGAAGGATTTCCTTTTCCCGAAGCTCCTCCCGCTTGGCATTGGCTTTTTCTTCTTTTTGCTGTAGCAGGCGGCGATGCTCCTCCTCTTCCAGAAGGAGCCTTCCTTCCTGTTCCTTCAGCTTGGCAGCGTCGCTTTCCTGCAAGCTGCGGTATTCTTCCTCCACTATCTGGAGTTCCTGCGCCAGCGCCTGGTAATGCTCCTTTTCTGCTTCCAAATCCAGTTTTGCCTGCGCCAGCCCAGCTTCCAGCAGGTCTGCGTCTTTTTTGCGCTTGCGGTAAGACTGCTCTGCTTCCAGGTAACGACTGGCCTTTTCCAACAGGGCGGCTTTGTTGTACTTGTCATAGACCTTACGGATATCCTCGGCTGCCTTTATGGCCTCTTCTAAAGTGTGCAGGTTGGTGGCAAAGCTGTCCATATTTTCAATGGCCTCTGACAGGGGGCGCAAGTCATCCTCCGACAGCGTCTGCAGAGAGCGGCTTAAAATCTCATGGATGACAGAGGGCTTAAAATCCTTGGAGAGTTTGGGCGTCCGCAGCTGGATTAAAAGGGACAGCAGCTCCCGGTATTCCTCCACAGTCTCAAAGCCAAAAAGCAAGTCGTTGACGCAGCTTTCGTATTCCCCTTGGCTTTCAATGACGCTTCCGCCATCCCCAATTCTGTTCCGCAGCTCTGTCTTCGTAAGCGCCAGCTTTTCTGCGCTGCCCTTATACAGAGGGAAATCCTTGCCCACCCGCCGGCCATCTTGGATATAGAAATACCAAGTGTCCAGTTTCTTCCCTTTCCTGGCTCGGATGCCCATCCCAAAGGTCAGGTAGGTCTCGGATTCCTCTCGCTTAAATTCCATATACAGGTAACCCGTTCTCTCTTCCCTGGGATCGTCCTCTTCTAACAGGTAGTTTTCCATCTTGCGGGCCTTCGAGCCAAAGGGATCCAGCCGCTCCGGGCGCATGTTGCCGTCTAACAGCAGCGGGACAAAGCTTTGCATGGTAACAGATTTCCCGGAGCCGTTGGCGCCTCGGAGCAGCATGCGCCCATCCAGGAATTCAAATTCCTGGTCGCCATAATACCAAAAGTCCACCAGCCCAATCCGGCTTCCAATCCAACGGCTATTTCTCATTGTTCCCTCCTATTCCGGCCTGAAAGTCCTTGGGGTACCTTCCGGCCATACGGCAGAAAGCGCCTCGGATATTTATGCGCCCATCCTTTGCTTCCACCAATTCCATGCGCACAAGGTATTCCATGACGGCGCGGCAAAATTCCTTTGCAGTCATTTCACGGTATTTCTTGGCAAAGCCCTCTTGGAAGGATTTCTTGCAGACCTCAAGAATGTCCAAGAATTGGCTCTCCGAAAGGCTGAGTGCGTCCTGTAAGTCTGCTTCCAATGCGCCTTGCCTTACCATATCCCGCAGGATGGAAGAGCAGAGCAGCGCAATGTCTGACAAGGTCGTGGCGTCCGGGAAGCATTTCCCCAGATTGGCCTCCTCCCCCAGCACCAGGAAGGCATGGTTTCGGAAAACCTGCAGCTCGCAGTCGAAATACTTAGAAAAATCCTTTTCAATCGTATTCTTGCCATAATTTCGGACATACAGGAAATCCTCCTCCGTCTCTTGCGTCCGCTCCATCCCCATGGACAAGAGGAGCCTGCGGTAAACCCTCTGCCTGCGGATAATCCCGCGGTCTTCGTCAAGCCCGACCCAGCCGTCCCCGATAAATTCCTCTGGCGATGCAAACCCCATAATATCCGTTGTGAAATTTCGCATGAAATAGCGGGAAACCCCAGTATTCAAATACAGTACATCTGCCTGGCTGTCATTTTTAAATTTATCCTCATTGCCGTCATAGACCTGTAGGATGCCGCATCTCACGCAGTATTTCAGCACCTTGACTAAATACCTGCGGTTCTGGTAGACGGTCCAGTCGATTTCCCCCTGCTTCCAGGTTCCCTGCATAAACTCCGTAAGCTGAGACAGGATAAACTGCCCGTTTACCTCCTTGTCCTCCAAAAACATCAGTGTCAGGCAGAAAAACACATATTCCATAGGCTCCTGAAATTCTGAAATTCCCATCCAGTTCTCCGGGACAGCCGGGAGTTTTTCTAATTTTACCACATAGGGGTTCACAATCACGTGATACCCCAGCTTCTCGCTTAGAAAATTCTGGTATTTCCCCACCTCATCCTTCACCTGGTAATACCCCTCTTTATCCTGCGCTTTTACAAACCATCGGTTGGAAAGCAGTTTCTCTAAAGTGTTCATTTCGGCTCCTTTTTCTGTTTTGCATCATGCTATTACTCCGCCGGAGTAATAGGAAAATCGCTAACCTTCAAAACAAATCTCAAATGCAGGCATCACAAAGCTTCCATCCGTGCATTCCAGTACGCAGGTTTCCTCCGGGTTCCCTTCCAAATGGTAGGCTCGTCCATCCTCCGTCTTTGCCCGGCGGTTCCCATTCTCCAAAGCCTTGGACAGCCACAGCAGGAAGGTGTCCCGAATCTGCGGCTCTATCACAGGCAGCTGGGCGAATGCCAGCCGGTTATCCTTAATGTAGCTGTCCAAAAGGACTCGCTCCCGTTCCAGCCGCAGGAGCATTTCTTTGCGGATTTGCGCCTGCTCCTTGGAGTGGTCTGCCATCCCGGAGCGCTTCGCCTTCTCCCGGTAGGTTCGTACCTGCGGCGCAAGCTTCACGGTGCAGGGTTCCTCTTCATACAGGCTGCTGTGGATGCTGTCCGTCTCCCGGGGCATGTCCCCTTTCAGGTGCAGGGGCGCTTCCACCCCAAACACGCAGGCCGCCAGCCGGTGCGCCTCATTGATATCCTGGCAGTTCCCAAACATCTCCGCAACCTTAAAGTATTCTTCCCGCCGGTTTGCCCCCATATTGCCCACTTCGCTGAGCCGGGCGGCATAGCGGGTAATCCTGCGGATAATCTCATTGGTGGCGTCAAAGACCTTGACGGCTTCCGCTTCCTTGGCGCCTTTGCTTACGAACCATTCCTCAATGCTCGTCCATTTGCCCTGGGTCCTCTCCCGGATGGCTTCCTGATCCGCCTGGACGTCTATCCTGGGAATATTTATCTCGTATTCCACAACCTTGCCTAAAATCCCATCTATCTGTGCAGGGGAGGCATGCTTGATGCAGGTTTCAATTGTAGTGGCGTTTTGCTGTAATGCTTTCACGAATGTGCGGAGATATTCAATCAGATGATCCTTAAATATCAGAAATTCTCGGGTGCGCATCAGTTCCTCAGCCCTTGCGCTGTTCAGCGCCCGCATGTAATCTTGGTAATTCTGGTTGAGGCGGACAAAGTCACTTTCCAAGCCCTGCCACCAGCCATAAGTGCGGCTGACAGAGGCGTCCTGCATTTTTGCAAGCTTCGACAGCGATTCCTTGATGCGCTCTAACAGCGTGGGCTCTAAGGAAGCGCCTTCCACAAACAAGTTCTCTAAGCGGATGACCATGCGCTCAATCTCCACGCTGTACTCGGAGAGCTGGTATTGGTATCTGCGGTTCTTGAATTCCTCCAAGGTCTTCACATTTCTAGAGTCCTGCAGGGCAATGAGGTTCCCCCAATCCGTCAGCTTAGCCAAATCCTGCTGGCATTGCTCTGGGGTGTAGTTGGAAAAATAAGGGTCTTCCCGCAGCCTATGGTATACGTCCTCCTGATAGAGCCAGTATTTCATCCGCTCATATTCCAAATAAAACAGCCGGAGAATGGGGCGGTACCTGTCTGTGTTCTCAACATTCAGGTAAGTGGCTTCCTTCACCGGCTTGCGTAATTGCTCTGTAATATGCATATGGTATGGCCTCGCTTTGCGCAGTTTTTGTCGAATTGTGTATGAAAGGAATTATATCATAGAACCAGGAGGATTTCAATGGCTAGAGGGAAATAATTGGCAATAATTTTCATTCTTGCTTCATAGCAAGGCCTTCTCTCTTTTATGAATATGGGAAAAAATAGTTTTGCTGCTAATTGGATTATCCCACATTTTCCTAAAAGATGGGAGGTATTTACAAAAAATTTTTAAGCGTCAGAGCTGTGCATGCGTATCCTGCATTAAAATTGCCAAAAAGCATCTATTTCCCAATCTATCTATATCCGAGGTCTCTTCATCCATTCTTTTCAAATTCCTCTGATTTTGCTTCCTTGATAAAAAGCTGCTCATTGCCCCGCCGATAATGCTAATCTTATTCATCTTCTGGGCTATCCGGTGGGGCATACGCTCATTTTGGGATTAAATATTCAGCAGTTTTGCAATATTGGAGAAATTGATATACAAATCGTCATAGATACCGGCTTTTACAGAATCGGAAAATGTATAGTCATCTGTGTATTCCGATTCAAAGTTGTAAACAAGTATGTGGTTCTTCTTTGAATCAACAATCCAATATTCCCTAACGCCGGCAGTGCGGTATTCGAACAGCTTTGTGTAATAGTCCATCCGCTTGCTGGCTGCTGAAACGATTTCTATTATCCAGTCTGGTGCGCCGAAGCAACCTTTGTCCGCAAGTTTTCCTTTGTTGCATATCACACTGATATCTGGCTCGACATAGAGTTGTCATTCTCATTTAAAAATACGGCAAATGGGGCAAAGAAAGGCTCACAGAAACCGTTCTTTGATTTGATGTAGGAATTTATAGAGGAAAAAAGCTCTCGGGCTATTGTCTGATGCTTGCGGCTGGGCGGCGTCATGTAGTATATCTGTCCGTCAATGAGTTCTGCCCGTTAATCATCCGGCAAAGCATAGATATCTTCAACAGTATAGAGCCTTCCTTGAATTGATGCTTGTGCCATTGCAACACGTCCTTTCCTTTTTTGGCTTAGCAGATTATATCTAAAATGTAGATATTTTGTTATGCATTCATTCTTGATTGCTTCAGTGTGCAAAGGATTACAGTAAAATGGACTACCAACCTGCAACTTCTACAGCTTCGAGCCAAGTTGGCCTGAAGGTCGATAAGCTAAATATGACACTGACGTATTTGAATTACCAACCCAATATTCTTTTCCAGCTGGTAAAAATCATTAAAAAGGGAGTACGGCTGTTACAATTTGGCCGAATAAAAGCCTTTTAGTTTCAAGCATTATCTGCGCTGTTTCCAAAGGCTGAGTGCTTTTATACCTTTGCATCTTGTTTTTGGGAGTATTTCGTAACACTAAGGTATTAAAATTTAAACTAAGCTGGTATAACATATTTCCTGAATGGAAAAATATATCTTCATCTTGAACTTATTCCATGATATAATTATCCAAACA
>CAOKUK010000031.1 GCA_948472595.1 uncultured Eubacterium sp. | reverse complement strand
GCAGCTGCCAGCTTCTTGATATAGGACTGGTAGCTTTTGGGGAATGCGGACAAATCCGTATTCCCCGCAGCAGCCCGGGCAGAGCTGCGCATGCCATAAGCATTCTGTGCCTGGGCTTTCCACTCCTGCAGCCTGGCGTCTTGCGTCACAATATGCCTATCGCTGACATAGCCGCTGTATGTAATATCCTGGACGCCGTATTCTATCTGGTACCACAAACCGCTTTCTTCTATCACAGCTCTCGTCAGCTTCACTTGATAGCCGCTTGGAAGGGTATGCTGTACGCTTGCCGCCTCTGAAGGCATGGCGTAGATTGGAAATTCCTCGCCATTTGCCAGCATGGCGTACATATCGTATTCCTCTATCATTTTTAAGAAGGAATCCTCTGCCTGAGCCTCCTTGGAGAGGACGCCTTCCTTCTCTCCATCGGAATCTTCGGCAGCGTCGACTTCTTCCTCTCCATCAACATTTGGGGAAGCTGCGCTTTCCGGCTCTTGGATAGCCTTATCTCCAGAATCCTCCTCTGAACCCTGGGCAGCGCCGCCTTCTTCCTTTCCATCGGAACCTTCGGCAGCGCCGCCTTCTTCCTCTCCATCAACATTTGGGGAAGCTGCGCTTGCTGAATCTTCCTTATCATTTTGGATAGCGCCGTCCCCAGGATCTTCCGCCGTGCTTTGGGCGTCGCCGCTTCCTGGCTCCCCATCGGAAATTTGGAAAGCTGCGTCTCCTAAATTTTCTATAGATCCTTGGGCCGCTTCTTCCTCGGGCGTCTCCTGCCTGGAACCTGCTGCGTAAAAAGGGATGCCGCTCCCAAAGGCGTTTACTGACAAGATTGATACTGCTGTAGCGATTGCCACAAACTTCAAATTCTTTTTCAAAACAATTTCTCCTCTTCCTAACCGGTCACTGCGGTTTATTTAAAAGCTAAAAAAACATTTGCACACATCGGAATAGCCGCTGTAGTATTTCTTCCCGGACGCCATCCAGATAGTCCTGACTTTATAATAATACGTGGATCCCGCTTTCACCCCGCTGTCCGCAAAGGATTCTCCTGCGCGGGCTTCTCCAATGGGCTCAAAGTCGCTCCCTTCCTCCTGGCTCCGGCTCACCTCATAACCATATGCACCGGTAATCCCCTTCACTTCCAACACAATGCCGCCTTCTGCCTTGGCTGTGATGGACTTCACCTTGCTTGGACCCACAGCCGTGGAGCCAAGGACGGCTGCAGGCTCCTCTGCGGCCTCTCCCAAACCCCAGCTCCCTATGGCTGTCACTTTGTAATAATAGTTCTTATTGGGCAGGACTGCCGTATCTGTATATGTAAGCGCACTTGCAGACGTCTGGCCTACGATTTGGTAGCCGCTGCCTTCCTTTGTGCTCCTTAGTATTTTATAGCCGTCCGCCCCGGTTTTTTTGCTCCAGGACAGCTTAATCTTATCCGGGCTCTGGGAAGAAACCTTCACGCCTTTGGGAGAGTCAATCATCCATTTCTCCTGTGCGGCCGTATAGCTCCCGCAGCCAGTCACCTGCCCTGTATGCAATGCGCGAACCTTATAGTAATAGCATTCCCCGATTTCCACATTGGGGTCTGTATAGGTCAGGGTGGATTTGCCTTTAACCTTTGCAATGGATTTGTATGAACCCTTTTTGGTGTTGCTGCGCACAATCTGGTAGCCATTTGCGCCGGCGACTGCCTCCCAGGAAATCTGCAGCCCATTATTTTGGGACTGCAGGGATTTTACCTTGACGCTGCCTAGGTTCCGCGCCCCAACAGCCTTGGAATTTCCGCTGAAATGCGCCACGCCGTTCTTCTTCACAATGGTGTCTACCACGTAATAGTATTTCTTCCCAGACTCTATCGTGGCGTCCACGAACTTGACCGTATCGCTGCCTTTTACATCCGCCACCTTGGCAAACGTGCCATTTTCCTTGTCGCTTCGCTTAATGCGGTACATGGACGCATTGGGATCCTTGACCCATTTAATCTCCATCATTTTGTTCTTTTTGGACTTCACATATTGGATGGATGTGGGGATAATGGTATTCTCCACCACAGGGTCGCAGTAGCCGCTGACCCCATTTTTGCCGTTTACCCGATTAATCGCCTGAATCCTGTAGTAATACTTTACGCCCTTCTTTAATTTCTTATCCACGTACTTGACTGTGCCTGGCGTCTTGATTGTCGCAATCGTCTCATAGCCCTTGTTGGCATATGCGCTCCTCTGGATGCGGTAGGCATAGGTATTGGAAACCTGGGTCCATTTCAGCTCTAAGGATGTGCTGGACTTGGATCTTATGCTGGCAATCTCCGGCGTCTGTATCGCCCAGCCGGACATCGGGGCGGAATAGCCGCTAAAGCCGTTCTCTTCTCCGCCCCTGGCGCGCACTTTGTAAAAATATGTTTTCTGGCGCTCTATCTGCCCATCCGTGTAGGCGCTGCCTGCCTGGGAGCTTTGGCTTGCGACTTTCTTATAGTCCCCGTCTTCCGATTCACTGCGGTAAAGCTCATATTTGGAAGCATTCTCCACTCCATTCCAGGAAACGAAAAGCTTTCCCCCTGCCTTGGACACCACAGAGGCCATCTGGGGCTGGGCAAGAGGGCTGCCTGCATGGACGCTGGAATATTCTGACACCGCTCCGTCTTCAAACACTGCCCGCACTTTATAGTAATATGTCTCTTGGGGGCTTACCTTTTTATCGTCATACGTGTCCCCTGCCACCGTGGCGACTTTGGAATATTCGCCTGCCTGCTCATTGCTGCGGTAGACTTGGTAAGAGACCCCGTCCGCAACCGTTTCCCATTTCACCCGCAGCTTTTGGCTGCCCCTAGACTGAATCCAGGAAATGCTCGGAGCAGTCCCGCGCGGGGAAAGCTTGTAATACCCTGCTATGGCCTGGGCGTCTGCAACTCCCAGCTTCTTGAGCTTGGCATCGGAATTGAGGAACTTGGACACATCCGACTGGTTGCTCAAAAAAGCATGCTCAATCAGCACGGCCGGAAAGCCAGCCAGCTTGCTCCTGCGGATGATTGCCAAATAGTCTGCCAAAGAACCATCCGGGTAGGTGGTATTATTCTCGGAATTGCGTATGACAATCCCGTCCGCCCAGGTAGAGAGACCCAAAGCGGAAAGGCTCTTGTAAATGGACGTGGCAAGCCCTTTGCCCTCTTCCCAGATATCCTTCCTGTAGTTGGCATTGGGGTAATAAACGCCTATTCCCCTGGCGCTGGAGCTTGGGCTGGCATTCAGGTGGAAGCTCACATAAACGTCCGCTTTCTTGCTCTGGGCAAACTCCACCCTTCTGGCATTGCAATCCGCCGAGGTGACGTTTCCCCCGCCAAAGGGGCATGATCCCGACTCGCGGGTCATATAAATGCTAATCCCGCCATACTTCTGCAGCTCTTCCCTGCAGTACAGCGCAATCTTAAGGACAAGGTCCTGCTCCCGATAGCCAAAATAGCTTGCCCCTGCATGGGTATTGTCATGTCCTGGGTCTAACACCACTACCATATCCTTGGCTCCCTTAGGGGCAATTCGGAGCAATGGGCCTTTTCCTCCAGCCTGCCCCTCTCCAAGGACGTCCCCAAGCGTATGTTGGGAAGCCACCTCTCCATTTTCATCCATGGTCACCATATTGGCTTCCACTTCCTCCAGCAATTCCTGGTTCAGCAGAACTTCATCCGGCTCAGTCTGCGCCTGGCAATTTACGCCATAAGACACTTCCATGCCCTGTTCTGCAAGATTCGCCTCATAGAGGCGTCCCTGGGACCGATAGCGGATACTGGCAAGCCTGTAGGTCCCTGCCTGCTCCTGGCTGCCATATTCCATGGAAAACCGAGCCATATTGCCAGAAATCCCAAATGCCTCCGCCGTGAATTCCTCGCCTGTCGCTGCATTCACATAGCAAAGGGCGGCGCTCTCCAATTGGGCGCCTTCTTCCCCCAAGCCGGCCACCACATTCTGGGCTCCCGGAATCTGCACGCTCTCGCTCTCCTGCATAAGGAACTGTAAGGTTCCCTGCCAGGCTTCCTCTTGCGTTTCCACAGCACGCCTTTGCTGCTGCGATTCTTCTTCCTGCAATGCCTGGTTCGTTCCCTGCTGCTCATCCACAGCCTGTTTTTCTTCCCGCAATACCTGCTGCGCATTCCCCTGCGCCTGTACAGGGAAAGCTGATGAAGGAAGGGCCATGCATGCAGCTATGACAACTGCAAGGATTCTCTTTCCTGCTCTCAAACTCTACCAACTCCATTCCCGCTTTTTTGACTATCCATTATGCTTATCTCAATATCCTGTGTTTGTGCGGATGGTTGCGCTCAAATCCTTCACCGTCTGGGATGTGGAATACACCTCGTTGGCGTATAGGAATTGATGGAGCTGCACCACATTCGCCTCCAGGTCAATGGGTATTACCATATCTCCCATGTTTCCCACATTGCCTGATTCTTTCTCAAAGGGGAACCCTGTGTTCTCCCCCATATGGTATTTCCCTGTGTCCTTTGCTAATACTAACAGTTCTGCCAAGTCAAGGCTAGTGGAAACTTTTGGCAAGATCTCATCCAACAGGTTGTTCAGGGTAAAGGGGTCGCTCTGCTTCGCCTTCTCGAACATCTTCTGGATGACGGTCCTCTGCCGCTCTGTACGCTTATAGTCCCATCCCTCCGTATAGCGGATCCTGGTATAGGCTGTCGCCTGCACCCCATCCACATGGACGCCCGGCCCGGCGGACACATGGGAACTTGTCTTGCCTACAATCTGGCCTGTGGTGTCGATATAGTCATTCATATACCCCACTTCATCCTCCTGGATATCAAGCTCAATGCCGCCCAAGAGGTCAATGGCCTGGGTCAGGGCATTAAAGTCCACGCTGACGTAATCCGTGATGTTCAAATCCAGGTTCTTATTGAGCATCTCAATCGCCTGTTTGGGGCCGCCGTTGGCATAGGCCGCATTTGCCTTGCGGAACTTGTCCTCTCCAATGTCCAGGTAAGTGTCCCTGTATACAGAGGCCATCTTAATCTCCCCTGTCTCCTTGTTGATGCTGACTACGATGATGGCATCGCTGTTCCCGCTCTCAAAATCCCCGCTGGAGCGGTTATCAAGGCCGAACAAGGCGATGCTCTCATATCCCTTCAAGGCCTCCTTGGTCTCCGGCGTCAATTCATTTATCTTTACATCCTTCTCTTTGATCAAGGTCTTTCCCATCTTATCGTATTTATTCCATACAAAAGCAAAAGCCAGGCACACCAATGCCAATAAGACAACCACCAGCACCAGGATGACCTTTCTGCGCTGGCGCCTCCTCCTGCTGGCCTTTTTCCGCCTCCTTGTGCCCTGTGCCTGGTTCCTGCCGTTTGGCTGCATTTCTCTTCCCATTTTAGCCCTCCTTGTCCTCCTTTTCAAACCTTATCGTCCTATCATTTATCTTGTCACATTTCTGCATTCCATAGCTAAAGCTGAACCCCTCCAGCCCCGCTTTTCCAGCGAAACGAGTATAACACAAAAAAACGCACTTTTCCACAAGGTTTTCGAAAAGCAGGCCAATATTAATATTTACTTAATATTTTTGCCAAACCTTACTAATACTCCGGCGGCTAAGGAGCTTCTGCCTCAAGATAGAACACCGTATACTCCCCAATGTCCCCAACCACCTCATACCCCAGACCGCACAAAGCCTCCCTGGCCAGGTTGTCATGGTAATACACCAGGTAATTGCATTTTTCCAGCCTGGAATATTTCCGAAGCTTCTCAAAGGAAACCTCCTGGCTGCACATCAATTGAAAGATTTTTTTGCTGTTCTTGTTCTGAAGCTTTAGGTTCTTTAAGGCATTCCTCCCATAGGGCATCTGGATGCTCCCATCGTATTGGCGGACATAAGACAGCAGCTCATTCGCCACAACGGCTTTTTTCTCAGAAACGCCCCGCATTTCGGCGTCTGTGCGGATGCTGTCACAGATTTCCACCACCTGTTGGGGGAGCTTGTAAATATTTTCCGCATGGCTGTAATTCTGAGGCGTGTAGACGGCGGCTCCCGTCACCGCAATGACAAGCGCCCCACTGACGGCAAGAGCCGCCTTCTTCCAGGCTGGAAGGACTTTTTTCATCTGAAGCGCAAGGGCATAGGCCACTGCCGCAGGCAAGGGCAGGATCCAAAACATGCGCCAATAGACCTCCGCCCCAATGCAGTATTCCATAATGACCTTCGCCGTTACCGGGCAAAAGAATATGCCAAAGAACAGCACAGAATACCAGGACAGCAGCCTGGCATTGGAACGCTCCCCATTGGACCTTGACAAGCCGCCCAAAAACAACAAGGCGGCGAGAAACAGCGCCATATGCATCCCTGCGCCGTTAAACTGCCCATATACTTCCCACGCCGACTGGATAATCTCTCTCATATCCTTCCTCCTTCCATCCCTGCATCCTCCTTAACGCAGCGCCAAATACAGGGCGGCGCACAGGACATTGGGGGCGCAGCAGAGCGCCGTGCAGGCCAGCATTTTGACGTCCCTGTTCTTCACAAAATTCATAATCCCAAATATCCCAACCATCACCGCCCCCAGCATAATCCCCATGGAAGACACCATGCAGCAGGCACACATCAAAAGGAACAGGAACAGCCAATCCCAAAAGGCGGCCTTCCCCTCCCACAGATGCAGCATCATATAAAAGACCATCGGAGCCAAAATTGCGCAAAATACGGCCTTTCCCTGCCAAATGCGCACCAAGGCGAACATTCCTTGGGTATAGACGGTATACCCGGAAAACAGGGTCAGCATAATCACAAAAAACAAGAAGCTCTTCGCCTGCCCCGGTTGGCCGGGGAACAGCTTCCTTCCAATCAAAGCATACACCCCATAAGACAGGACAATCAAGGCCGCTGCCAGAACCACATGAGCCGTGACGGCAGGGTGCACGCCGCTTATCCTGCTCAAAAATGCGGCAAAGGAGAAAAAGGGCGACAGGACATACCGGGACGGCAGCTTCGCATAGGCAGCCCCAGTATAGGGATTGACAGAAAATATCGTATTCGTAGAGACCGCCGTGGTGGCCGCCCCCACATAAAGTGCGTCGTCATCGTCGATGTGCATGTATCGAATATACACAAAAGCCTGCCCTAAGACCAACAGCAGGTTCAACCACCCCATAAAGGAAAGCCCCCGGACGGCGGATATGCCTTTCCTAGCCATGGGGGCTATTTTACGTCTGTTTACCAGGATGGCAGCGGCCACTAACAGGATTACCAAGCCGCCATAGGCCATGCACAGGACGTCCAGGCTCTGCCTTTGGAAAATCAGGGGCAATGCAACCACCTCAAAGAACCCCCATAAAATCACATACCCCGCCACCCAGCTAAGGAGCAAGCCGCCCCCGCCTTCCGGCTGAGCCCCAGCATACAGCATCCCCACAACGCCTGGGACAATTATCAGTATCATGAACAAAGCTATCACATTGGCCAACATGAACCCGTCTCCTATCTCATCCTATTCCACTCGCTTTCCCTGCCACAGGGATTTTATGACCCCACAAATCCGCTCCAAATCCACATCCGTCATCTTCGTGTCGCTGGGCAGGCATACCCCATGGCAGAATAGCTGCCCGCCTATGCTGTCGTCTGCGCCCATTTCCTCATCTATCACCCGAAGGCTCTCCTTACCGGGAACCAATCCCCCTGCCCCAGGCAAATCCCTTGAAGGAATAAAATCATACTGTGCAAATACCGGCTGCAAATGCATGGGCTTCCAGATGGGGCGGCTCTCCACGTCATCTTCCTCTAAAGCCTTCATGATGTCCAAAGGCTTTACCGGGCAGGCGTCCTCTAGCTGGATGCAGCTAAGCCAACAATTGCTCCTGGCGCCTTCTTGCATAGGCATAAAAGACAGGCCGGCCAGACGCCCCAAATGCTCCTGGTAATAGGCGAAAATATAGCGCTTTTTCTCAATCCGCCGGTCTAATACCCGAAGCTGGCCCCTGCCGATGCCGGCCACAATGTTGCTCATGCGGTAATTGTAGCCGATTTCCGTATGCTGGTACCAGCGGGCAGGCTCCCTGGCCTGGGTCGCCCAGTAGAGCGCTTTGGCGGCTCTCTCCGGAGCGTCCGGGGTATTTACCAGCAGCATGCCGCCGCCGGAGCTGGTGATAATCTTATTCCCATTGAAGCTGATAATTCCATAGTCCCCAAAAGTCCCGGTATACTTGCCATGGCAGGTGGTCCCAAGGCTCTCCGCCGCATCCTCTATCAATGGAACCTGATACTCCCTGCAGATTTCTGCAATCTCTTCAATCTGGGCGCAGAGGCCATAGAGGTGCACGACGATGACGGCTCTGGGCCTCTTCCCTACCGCTCCGTATTTCTCAAAGGCCTTCCGCAGCGCGCCTGGATCCATGTTCCAGGTCTTTCGATTGCTGTCAATAAAGACGGGGACTGCCTTTTCATATAGGATAGGGTTTGCCGTAGCGGAAAATGTCAGGTCCTGGCAAAATACCAAATCCCCCTGCCCCGCGCCGACAGCCTTCAACGCCATATGTATGGCGGCAGTCCCGGCAGAAAGAGCCACGGCTGCCCCGGCGCCCAGCTTCTCTGCCATCTCCTTTTCAAATTCCGTCACATTCTTGCCAAGGGGGGCAATCCAATTGGTGTCAAAAGCCTCCTTAATATATGCCTGCTCATAGCCTTCCTCGCTCATATGGGGCGAAGCCAGGAAAATATGCTCCTTCATCTTTCCACCATTCCTTTCTGAGATAAAACCCTGAATGTACGCCTTGCATTCTTCCCCACAAATCCTGGGAGAACGGCGCCTTGCTAATCCTTCCCCCACAAATCCCTGGTATAGACTTTTCCTTTTACATCCGCCAAGTCATCGCTCCAGCGGTTAGCCAGGATGACATCGCATTTTGCCTTAAAGGCCTCCAAGTCTCGGCAGACTTTGCTGTGGAAAAACTCCTCTTCCGCCAAGGCCGGCTCATAGACAATGACCTCCACGCCCTTGGCCTTAATCCGCTTCATGACGCCCTGGATGGAGGATTGGCGGAAGTTGTCCGAATCCGCCTTCATGGTAAGGCGGTACACGCCCACGGTCTTCGGGTTCCGCTCCAGGACGCTGTCTGCGATAAAGTCTTTCCGGGTGCGGTTGGCCTCCACGATAGCGCCGATGATATTGTTGGGCACGTCCTTATAATTGGCCAAAAGCTGTTTCGTGTCCTTGGGCAGGCAATAGCCGCCATAGCCAAAGGATGGATTGTTGTAATGGCTGCCAATCCTGGGGTCTAAGCCGACCCCTTCGATAATCTGCCTGCTGTCCAGCCCCCGAACCTCTGCATAGGTATCCAGCTCGTTGAAGTAAGAAACACGCAGCGCCAGATAGGTATTGGCAAAAAGCTTGATGGCCTCTGCCTCCGTCAAGTTCGTAAACAGCGTAGGGATGTCCTTCTTGACAGCGCCCTGAGCCAATAGGCCTGCAAATTCCCTTGCCCGCTGTGCCATTGCATCATCGCCCTTGGGAGAGCCCACAATAATCCTGGAGGGATGCAGATTGTCATACAGCGCGCGCCCCTCCCTTAAAAATTCAGGGGAAAACAAAAGGTTCCCCATTTGGTATTTTTTCCGAATGGCTTCTGTGAAGCCTACGGGAATCGTAGATTTTATCACAATGGCGCAGGATGGGTTGACGCTTTGCACGAGCCTTATGACCTGCTCCACAGAAGAAGTGTCAAAATGGTTCAGCTTCGGGTCATAGTTGGTCGGGGTGCAGACAATCACATAGTCCGCATCCCGGTATGCCGCCTCCCCGTCTAAAGTAGCCGTCAAGCGCAAATCCCTTTCCGCCAGGTACTCTTCCAGCTCTTTATCCACAATAGGGGATTTCCTGCTGTTAATCAAATCTATCTTCTCCGGCACAATATCCACGGCGCATACCTCGTGGTTCTGGGACAGCAAGACCGCCATGGACAACCCTACGTACCCAGTGCCTGCAACTGCTATTCTCATATCTATCATCCTCCAATTTCCATTATCTGCATTACCATTTCCCATGATAGGGGCGATATCTGCGTAGCAAAATTCTAGGCATCGCCCTGAGCTGATGCTACCCCAGCTCCCCTGCATCCTCCCTAAGCACCTCCAAAAGCGTGCTTTCCCTATCTGAAAGGACATTATACTTTTCTAACAGCCTATGGAGCTGAATGTCATTTTCCGTAATATTAATATCCCAAAGCCTTCCTGCCGCCTGCGTTCCCGGGATATACGCCAGCCTTTTCTGTTCTGCAACCAAAATCGTAGGGATGCGATTGATAAGAGACATAATCTTAACCCAAATATCATCAGCATATGGGCAAGTCTCCTTGATTGCATCCCAATCTGCTGTCTCCTCCGGCAGGCTGTGCGGCGGGAATAGGGTGCCTGCTCCTGTCGTTGCGAACAAATCCATCCTGGGAACGTCAATATAGTCTGAATTTCCCTTAATCCATTCCGCATAAGGCCGAACGGTTCCGCCTGCGCCAAATGTTATCTGGTGCGTCCTGACGGTCGAGATTGATTGGGGATGTTTCTTATAGGAATCATACAGTTGTTCAATCATGGTGGGGGCATACAGCAGGTCGTCATCCACCGTTATAATAATGTCATCCGGAAACTCCTTCAAGGCTGGCAGTATCTTTTTATAAGAACGGTAATCCACATCGCACCACCTAATTTCCAGCCCCTTCCCCTTTAACTGCAGCAGCCCTTCCGGAAGCTCCGCCTCGCCGGAAGGAAAATTATCCTTGGCCAGCCACAGCACAATTTTATCTGCTTTCACAGTCTGCAGCATAAGGCTTTTAAGAGCCTCCTTCACTGTGCCAATCCTAGCGGGAAATGTTGTCATGGACACAATAATCCTGGGGGTCCTCGCACTGCCAGATAGGCCGCTCCAATTTGCGCTGTCCATAATCTGCGCCAATACGGCAGATTGCCCAGAAGACTCTATCATTTGCGTCAATGTGGCCACTTGATTGGATAGTTCCCGAACCTTTTTATTCAAAATGCGCACCCTTTTGGATTCCAGGGACTGCCTCTGGTACATCTTCTTCATCCTCTGCTCAAAAAGCTTCCTTGTAACCGGCAAATGCCTTTTTATAAAAAGCCTTGGCCTGCGGACAAGCTTTTCCCAAGCTTTTTTGCATAAATGCCTGCCATAGGAGCGCTTCCTCACATCCTCAAATTTCTTATAGAGTTTTTTATAATTTAATGTGCCCTCTTCCAGATCCCGGAATTCATCCCTTTGGAAAATCAGATGGATGCTTTTGTAATATTCTCGGTAATATTTGGAATGGGGCTTCCCTGCATAATGATCCAGGGCATAGATTAAATTACTGATTGCAAAATAAACAATCGCATTCTTTATCTCCTTTGCATAGGGCAGCCTGCCGGCCTGCTCTACCACGCTCTCTACGGCAGCCACAACATTCCCTAGCTTTTTCTGCTTAAAGGATGTAATGGCCGACATGCGGTTCACCCGATAATACATAAAAGGCTCATTAAAGTACACAACCTTTTGAGCCATGGCAACGCTTAGGGCGGCAAATGTGATGTCATTTGTGGTGGACAGCCCCAGATACTGAAGCTTGGTGCCCTGGATAAAACTCCTTCTATACAGCTTATTCCATGGCGTAGGATTCACAATCGTCAAGATTCGGCCAGGCACATCCTGGTAATTAAAAGAATCCTTCCCCTTTGGCAGAAGCGCGCGGTTCAGGCCATGGTACAAGACTTCCTTTTTGGTAACCTGATCCACCCGATAATAGTCAAAAACCACAATATCTGCCTGAGTCTCATCTGCCTTCTTAACCACATTCTGCAAAAATGGGGGAATGCAGTAATCATCCGCATCAAAGAAATACAGATATTCTCCGCTGGCATGCTCCATGCCCAAATTTCTGGCGATGCCAGCCCCTTTGTTTTCTTGGTGCAAAACCATTATCCTTTCATCTGCCTGCCGGTATTTCTCTAATATCTGGCAGGTAGAATCTGTCGACCCGTCATCCACGACAATGATTTCAATCTCCTCCAAAGTCTGCTTGATAAAGCTTTGAAGCGTCTCTTCTATATAATCTTGTACATTATACGCCGGTATAATGATAGATACTTTTCTCATCGGATTTCTCCTCTAACAAGTAATTAATTTCTCGCCTTACACTATATATTTATGGAAAATCGGCAAATGGTTTAAAATAGCTGAGATACAGAATGATGCGCCAAAAACAACCAGCCCATTCAACGGCACAGATATAACCGGATGGAATGACAGGGTATCCCACCCCATCTTGCGGCTCATTTGCTCCAAAACCAAAACATGGGCTAAGTACACCCCAAAGCTGTACTTTGCAAGTTTCTGGATCACCACCTTCCTCCCAGGGCTGCCAGAAATCCTGCAATGCTTCTTGAAAAAAACAAATACCGCAACGCTCTCCAGCAGTACATTGACCGTAAAATACCCATAGAACAAGGTACTCGCTTCCTGCAGGTGGCCTGCAAGCATCTGGGAGCACGCAGCGGTTATGGCAAATCCTGCTAGGCCCAGCAGATACACAGCTCCTTCCGCCTTCCGCCCAATGCTGCATTTATCCAGATAATACCCTAACACAAAATAGGCAGCATACCCTAGCGTAAAATGAAAATTAGCATCCCTCCAAATGGCGCTCGCAGTGGAGCCTGCATTTTCTGAGACAAATGGGATAAGCGACAGGCATTGCGGCAGCAGAAACGTAAAGGCCAACGCCAATGCCAAGAAGTACTTTACCAGGAAATCGGATTCCACTACCTTCCTCAGGCATGGGACAATGAGATACAGCCCTACAATCATAAACAAAAACCACATATGGTAATGGCCGCGCAAAAATTGCAAGACCACATTCCCACCTTTTACGCCTTGCAGATAATCCACAACCGTATACAAAAATGACCAAAAACAAAAGGCTGTCACCATCCGAAAAATATTTTTCCTGAATATCCTCCCCACAGACTGCTTTCCGTTTAAAAACAGTGCGCCGCTTATCATGACAAAGACAGGGACGCTCCACCTTACCATACTGTCATAGACGTTAAAAACCTTCCACTCTGCGGAATTGATATCTGCTTTATACCAGTTCTGGGCAGACACATGGAGAATGACGACAGCATATGCCGCAACAACTTTCAATAAATCAAAATATCCTATCCTTTCAGCAACAGGGTCATCCCGTTCCATTTCGCACCTTACCTCCCATGCATATCCCTATCCTGCCAGCGCTATTTCCTCACCGCAGTCACCTGCCCCTTATCAATCCCTTCCGTGTTCTCCTTCTGGAAAATAATCTTGAAGGTCATAAGCATCAGCTTGATATCCATCCAGAAGGAATAGCCCTCGATATAAGTCAAATCCAGCTTCAGCTTATCATAGGGGGTGGTGTTGTATTTTCCATAAATCTGGGCATAGCCCGTAAGCCCTGCCTTCACTTTCAGCCGGAAGCTGAATTCCGGGATAATCGCCTCATACTCCTTGGCAATGGACTGCCGCTCAGGCCTTGGCCCTACAAAGGACATTTCGCCCTTAAAGATATTGAAAATCTGCGGCAGCTCGTCAAAATGGGTCTGGCGAAGCAGGCGCCCCACAGGCGTAATCCGGCTGTCCCCTTTTTTCGCAAGCTGCGCGCCGTCCTGCTCGCTGTTGATGCGCATGCTGCGAAACTTGATAATCTGGAAGGGCTTCCCATCCCGGGTCAGCCGCTCCTGGGTATAGAACACAGGCCCCTTGTCGTAGGCCTTGATGGCAACGGCAATCACAAGCATCACCGGCGAGGAGACCACAATGGCAATGGCAGACAGCGCCAAGTCCATACTGCGCTTCACAAACCGCTGCTCAATGGTAAGCCCCCGGTTCCTGGCCAGCATCAACGGCGAGTCAAACAGATGAATCCGCTCCGTGCCCGTCAGGATAATGTCTGAAATTTTCGGCGTGATGTAGGTCCGCTTATTCTGGTCGAAGCAGAATTTCAAAATGGGGTTGCGCATCTTGGTGGGCAAATCGCACAGCACCACGGCCTCATACTCCAGGACCTTGCGGTACAAGGCCTCGTATCCCATATAGACGCTTGCCGTGGCGCAGACATTGTATTTATCCTTCCTGGAATTGATTTTGCGGATAAGGTCATCTGGGGAATGCTCCCCATAGATGACCAGCATCTTCCTGGGCGGGTACAGCCTGGTGTAAATCCGCCGCACCAAGTAGACGCAGGGCAGGATGGCCAAGAGCTCCATCCCCATCAGCACAGCCATGGGATGGGGCGGCAGGTAGTCGTTGGCCACCAGGCACACCTGGAAGTACCCCACCACATTGGCGCTGAAAATAGACAATGCCTGGGACAGGCAGATATCCGTAATCCGCAAGTACCCCACCTTATACCCCCCAAACGTCCTGGTAAAAAAGTACATCACCAACAAGTACATGCCGATGACCGCCCAATTCCCCCGATTAAAGGGCTGGTTGGCCTTCTCCAGCATAGGGTAATATACCGCATACCAGGTATACCCAAACATCACTCCCTCTATGGCCAGCATCACCACATTCGCTGCCAGGTTCAATAAATGCTTGTACTGTTCTCGTCTTCTCATGATATTATCCCTTTATCCGCCTGAGGACCCTGTCCCTCACCCGCTCCTTGGGAGCCAGCCTCTCCACCAGCAGGGATGCGGCCTTCTCCTCCAATATGCTGATTCTATAAGAAACTTCTATCTGGCGCCTTCCCTGCGGAATCCCCTCTATGATAATCTTGGGATCCGAATTGTCAAACAGGAAGCAGTTCTTCTCAATCTCAAGCCCTGTGGTGCGGCAAGGGACAGGGGAGCCGTCCTTCCACTGCAGCTTCAAATCGCTTACCAGGCAGGCGCTGAACGCAGGGTCTATCCATACATTCTTCGTCCCCTTGGGAAATGACGCCCGAAAACGCACCTTGTCCTGGAACAGCTGGTCAATAAAATATGAATTTTCCTCCGTAAAGCCCTGCCCGCCATCCAGGTACACTTGGATACGCCTGCGCCCTATATCCCGCAAGATTTCCCGGAAGGGAAGAGCCGCCTTCCCCATGGTGCGGTACAGCTCGCCAACGGAAGCATAGCCGCTGCCCTTGTACTTTTGAAAATTCCGTTCCATTTCCGCATACATCTGGCAACTTTCCCTGCCAATCCCAAAATACCCGTAAAAATCCTGCCCCTTCCCATAATCCTTGAGAACTGCCCGTTTGGACGCGCCTTCCAGGTAATAATGGAGCGCGCGGTATGCGATAAACTCCACCGGAACCGGGAAAAAGAACGTCCACTCATAATCCAGCACATGGCAGTTCCCCTCCCTGTCCAAAAGAAGGTTCGGAAAAATCATGTCAATATCCGCAATCTCTGCAGCTTGGGCATCTTTTGGGACCCTTGCATCCCCAAACACCTCCCTAAACTCTGAGGTCATCCGGAAGGCCTTGGTGGGCACGGCGTCCAGGATACGGCGCAGAGCCTTCCCTATCTCAGCCATTGCCTCGTCCAGCCTGCCCTGCTCCAGCAGCCCGTCCAAGAATTCCTCAATGGTCATGCCCTCCAAATATTCAAAATATATCCTATCCCCCTTTATCCTGCATTGGTTGAGTCGGAAATGCCCCCTCTCCTCAAAAAGCCCCTGGAGCTTTTCCGCCGCCTGGGCAATGTGGCCGATATGCTGCTGCCCTTCCGGGTATTCTGCTATCTTATAAATTTGCAAATCCCCAAGCCCTTCACTGCCCCTTTGGCTTTCCTCTACTATCCGGGTTTGGATGGCAAA
>CAOKUK010000030.1 GCA_948472595.1 uncultured Eubacterium sp. | reverse complement strand
GGCAGGTACTTGGCTTGGCAGGAGGGGGGAGAGAAGGCCAATGCCTTGAAGGTCATGGATTTGGAAGGGGAAAAAGAACGCGCCATCGAGGGCTCAAAGGAAGAGTGCTTAAAGCCCATAGGGTTTGTGCAGAGCGATTTTGTCTATGGCGTGGCCAAAAAGGAGGATGTGGATACCGATGCGGCAGGGAATGGCAGGTTTCCCATGTGCCAGATTATCATCCAGGACAAGGACGCAAATGTGGTGAAGGATTACCAGAAAGATGGATACTATGTGACGAAGGCCTATGTGGAAAAGGACGCCATTTTCCTGAACCGGGAGGTGAAGGCGGAGGGCGGCTATCAGGCCGTTGATCAGGATACGATTAAAAGCCAGCAGCCAGAATCGGAAAAGGGGGTTCAGGTGGAATCCTTCCAGTCTGCGAAAAAACAGCGGCAAGTGCAGCTTGCCTTTGCGGCGGGCGGGCAAGAAGAGGGGAAGAAATCCCGGGTGCTGGCGCCTAGGGAGGTGGTGTCTGGCCAGCTGCGGACAGTCAGCCTGGAGCCCGGGGATGCTGAGGGAAATTATTATGTCTACCATGCGGGTAAGATAATCCTGTCCACGCCTTCTGTCGCAGAGGCAATCCTCACAGCGGATGAGAAACGCGGGGTGGTCATCGGCCAGGGCCAGAAGGCTATTTGGTCCAGAGGCAGGAAAACCAGCCAGCCAGCCATTGGGGCGGAGGCTCTGGACACGGAAGGGCTGGGGGAGGGCTCCAAAGCCCGCTGCCTTGCTTACTTCCTAAATGCCAAGGGCGTCAGCCTGGATGTGGAAGGCCTGTTGGCGCAGGGAAGGACGCCCAGGCAGATTTTGGCAGGTGCTTTTTCAGAGCAGAGCATCCTGGATTTGACCGGATGTACGGTAGAGCAGGTGCTGTATTATGTGAATATGGGCTCCCCGGTCCTGGCCATGGCGGGGCAGGAGGCCTTCTTGATTGTGGGCTATGACGAGCATAATACTATCCTGTACGACCCAGCCCTCAATGAGACGAAGCGGATGGGCCTGCAAGACAGCGGGAGCTTGTTTGGGGCAGCGGGAAACGTCTTTTTGGGGTATATTGAATAAGGGAGCGCCATAAAGTTTTTGGGAGGAATTACCGAAATACTAGTTATCTGAAAATCAGTTGTAACGATTCAGCAGAACTAGGAAGGCGCAGACATGAACATAAGAGTAGACGACACAAATATTGTGGAGCTTGCCCAGGCTGGCAGCAGGGTAGAGGTAAAGGGCAATGTGGCCACTGCATCCCAGGAGCCTGCCGCCCAACAGGTGGAGGCGGGAGGCGTAAGGCCGGCTTTTGTGCAGCAGACCCGAGTAGACGCATCTTTCCTCCCGGAAGCGACCCAGCTGGAGAAAATCCAGCAGGCTGCCCAGCAGGAAGAGCTGCAGATGTTTCAGAAAAAAATGGAAGTGGTCAGCAATACGGCATCGGAACAAGACTGCAGCAAAATGGAGGAGGATGGGTTTTCCTTAGGCGGCACAGATGTGGATACGGTTGTCACGGAAATGGATAAGATTAAAATGGAGCTGGCTAAGGCAGGTGCGGATATCAGTGTGTTCGGCGATGGGCTGAGCAGCCAGCAGATGGAAGAGCTGGCAGGCAGCGAGGCAATGGCTCGCCAGATTGAGGCCGCCATCCGCCAGGCAGACCTGCCCGCCACAGAGGAGAACCTGGCAGACTGCCAGGAGGCAATGTCCCAGGCCTCTTCCCTGACGGCCAACACCCAGGAAGCGGTGCGGTATCTGGTGCAGAATGAATTGCCTCCCACCATAGAGAACCTCTATAAGGCGCAGCACAGCACCAGCGCCATCTCCCATGCGGCGCCGCCAAGCGTGCCTATGGACGAGGGCTTAAGGGAGCAGGTGGAACAAGTGATTGCGAAGGCAGGCCTTTCGGCGGATGAGGCTGTCTTGGGCTACAGCCAGTGGATGCTGGACAATCAGGTTCCATTGACGGCAGAGAATCTGAAGTATGCCATGGATTTGCAGGGAATGCGGCTCCCGCCAGAGGACGGCTTCTTGGCAGAGGCGATGGCCAGGGCCATTGCAGAAGGCGACCGCCCGGCAGAGGCGGTGGCATTGGAAGGATACAGCCTGGCAGACAGGGCTGAGCATGCGGCAGACGTGCTTGCCCAGGCTACGGACCAAGAAGTGTGGAAGGTGGCAGAGAAGGGGCTGCCTTTGACGATTGAGAGCCTGGAGGCTGCCCAAAATGCCGTCCAGGAAGGCGCGCCTGCTACTGATTATTTGGCGGATGCCCGCCAGGATATCCGTTTCCTCACAGCAAAGCGGCAGTTGGAAGAGGCTAGGCTCGTGATGACAGCCCAAGCGAATTATGCCTTGCTCAAACAAGGGATTTCCATTGAGACGAAGCCCCTAGAGGAAGCGGTGGCCAAGCTTAAAGCCATGGAAGAGGCGTATTATAAGGATCTTTTGTCCCAGAACGGCATCCCTGCCACAGAGGAGAATGCGGCTGCCTTTGCAGATACGATGGGCAAGGCTCAGGCATTGGAGGCTGTTCCGGCCTATGTGTTAGGGGAAATCCGCACAGAGGGCGACAGCCTTCAGGAGGTCCATGATGTTGGAATGGCGAGGAAGGCGGAGCTGGACAGAGCCGGAGCTGCTTATGAGGCCTTGCGGACAGAGCCCCGGGCTGATCTGGGGGACTCCATCCAGAAGGCGTTCCGAAATGTGGACAGCATCTTGGAGGATGTGGGATTGGAGGCTACAGAGGCCAACCGGCGCGCCGTGCGGATTTTGGCTTACAACCGAATGGAAATCAATGCGGATTCCATCGCCCAGATGAAGGCGGCTGACCAGAAGGTGCAGAACCTGTTCCAGAATCTGTCCCCCGCTGTTGTGCTGGAGATGATTCGAGAGGGCGCCAACCCTCTGGAAATGGACGTGACCCAGCTCAACGCCAAGGCGGAAGAGATAAAAAAACGCATAGATGGGGAAGGGGAGGAGCGGTTCAGTAAATTCCTGTACAAATTAGAGCGAAACCATGAGATTACCCCCCAGGAGCGGGATAGTTACGTGGGCATTTACCGCCTGCTGCGCCAGATTGACAAGACAGATGGGGCAGTTGTGGGGGCATTGGTTCATCAGGGAGCGGATTTGACCATCAAAAACCTCTTGTCTGCAGTTCGGACGCACCGCAGCCAGGGCGTGAATGCGTCGATAGACGACAGCTTTGGCCAGGCAGAGGAAGTTTCCGTGCAGGATTTGAGCATTTCCCAGCAGATTGAGGCGGCTTACCAGACAGATTGCGCTAAGGAAGCCTATGGCATGGCGACCCCGGAGGGCATGAAGCAGGCCGAGGCTCAGGGGCAGGTAGGGGAAATGACGCCGGAGGAGCTGTTGTGGCAGCTGCGCCAGTCCCAGGTGGATCAAGCTTCAGAAGACGCTTACTATCGGGAGCAGCTGCAGGAATTTTCTAAGGCCAGGGAGGCCGAAGCCCAGGTGCTCCAGATGCTCAGTGGGTGCGACATGCCGGTAACGGCTTATAATATTATGGCCGCCAGCCGTATGCTGGAAGGCCGCAATGTATTCAAGTCTTTATTCTCCCATGAAAGCCTTGCAGAGGAGATAGACTTTGAAGAGGTAAAGGCCGGCATCCTGGAAGATTTTGCCGAAGCCGTCAAGACCCCGGAGGAGATGGCCGAGGCACAGGAGAAGCTGGCAGAGGTGGCGGAAAACGTCATGAAGACCATGATAGCGTCTGAGGACGTGCGGAATATGGATATTCGGGAGATGAAGATTGCGCGCCAGCAGATTGAGCTTGGCACTCGCCTATCCAAGGAAGAGACCTATGCAATCCCGGTGCTGGTGGCGGACGAATTGACGAATGTCCAATTGAAAATCGTCAGGGGCAAGAAGGAGAGGGGCAAGCTGGATATTATTTTCGATTCTCCGAAGCTGGGGAAGGTGGCAGCCAATTTCCAGGTGCAGCCTGACGCCGTCAAAGGGTATATTGTGTCAGATTCCCGCCAGACCATAGAGACACTGCGCCGCCAGGAAGAAGATTTCAAGGGTCGTCTTGGCTTGCCGGAAGGGGCGGATTGGGAAATGAATGCCGTATACGATGACCATGTGGAATTGTCCCGCTTCTTCCCAGCAGAGGCAGCCCCTGCCCAGACACAGGAGAAGGAAGGGGAAGCTTACCAGGTGCAGACGAAGGCCCTGTATGGCATGGCGAAAGCATTTTTAGAGGAGATCAAGCGGCTGGGCTGATTTAAGCCGGGGGGAGATGGGGCTTGGAAGGCTTTGCCAAAGAGGGGCGGGCCGTAGAATCTTGCGTATAGTACAGAAAGGTGCAGACCATGAAAATCAATCACAATATGTCGGCAATTATTGCCAATAAGAAGTTATTAAATACAGACAACAGCGTGGCAAAATCCATTGAGCGCCTGTCCACGGGTCTCCGCATTAACAGGGCTTCCGATGATGCGGCCGGAATGGCCATTGCCAGCAAAATGCGTTCCCAGATTATGGGCCTTAACCAGGCCTCTAGGAATGCCTCCGATGGCATTTCCGTGTTGGATACGGCGGACGGGGCTCTGAACGAGGTCCATGCCATGCTCCAGAGGATGCGGGAGCTTTCCGTCCAGGCAGCCAACGAGACGAATATGCCGGATGATTTGGAGGCAATCCAGGCAGAGATTTCTTCCCTGCGGGATGAGATTGACCGCATTTCCCGGGATACGGAGTTTAATACCAAGATGCTCCTTGACGGCACCTTGGATCAGCGAGTATATCCGGACAGCCGCGGAATCACCAGGATTGACATTTCTGACAGCGTGACCTCGAACCTCTACACGGTGAATATCAGCGCAGATGCAAAGCACGCCGTAATCGAAGGAAGAACCCGGATTGGGGGCGCCGATACCGTTCCGGCGGGCGCAAGCGGCAAAGTTGTCATCAATGGCGTGGAGGTGGAGATTAACGAGGGCGAGACATTTACAGAGGTGTATGATAAAATGCGGGAAGGCGCAGAGCGGGGTGAGGTGAACCTATTGGTGAGCGGCACCAGAGGGCCGGGAAACGGCTTGCCTGAAAATGAGAAATATGAGCCTGTGGATGCTTCCCAAGGGGGCTATCTGGTGTTCCTGTCCGAGGAATACGGCTCTTCCAGGGATGTGCATGTGGAGTGCGACAATGCACAGTTGGCGGACTTTTTGGGGATTGACCTGAACCGTCAGGAAATAGGGGCGGACGTTCAGGTGTCTTTTGGCGCCAACGATGTAGGCTTCGGCAGCCAGGCCACTATCCAGACGGATGGAAATTATGTGTCCATATCGGATAGGAGCGGCTTTAAGATGAAATTTGAGGTGACTCCAGGCACGGCAGGCGATGTGAACCTGGACGTGACCAGCATTGGGACCATGACCCTGCAGATTGGGGCAAATGAGAACCAGACTGTAGATGTGCGGATTCCGGAGGTTTCCTCTCGGACGCTTTATATTGATAAAATCAATGTCTGCACCGTGACTGGCGCCGACAGGGCCATTGCCTCCCTGGATTCTGCGATTGCCAAGGTCAGCGAGGTGCGGTCCAGCATCGGCGCATACCAGAACCGTTTGGATTACGCTGTGACCAGCTTAGACGCCACGGGACAGAACATGACCCAGGCGCTTTCCCGGATAGAGGATGTGGATATGGCGGCAGAAATGACGGAGTACACAAAGTTTAACGTGCTTTCCCAGGCTGCAACCTCTGTGTTGGCCCAGGCAAACGACATTCCGCAGCAGGTGCTCCAGCTGCTGCAATAAGGAGATTTCTATGACACAGGAAAAGAAGCAGGAATTTACCCGCAGGCTGAGCTGCTGCAACCGGGGCGGGATGGTGGTGATTATGTACGACATCCTGTTTGCCTATTTGGAGGATGCAAAGGCGTCCCATTCAGAGGATTATGCAGCCTTCAAGGGCTCTGTGGGGAAAGCGCAGCAAGTTCTTCGGCGGCTGATGGATGACTTGGATTTCACCTACCCGGTTGCAGGCAGCCTTTATGGGGCGTACCAATTTGCCAACAAGCATCTTGCGCTGGCAATATGCAAAAATGAAGTGCAGAATGTCCAGGATGCCCAGAGGGTTCTGAAGAACCTCTATGAGGGCTTTGTGGAGGCGGCGCGCCAGGATACTTCAGAGCCCCTGATGCAGCATACCCAGCAGGTTGTGGCTGGCATGACCTACCACAAGGGAAGCTTGACGGAGACCCTTCAAGGCTCTGAAAACTCCAGGGGGTTTTTGGCATAGGGGGCGTCGGGGTTTAATTGCTTTGCTTTGGTCAGCAGGAATTTGTAGCGCATCTGCAGGGCATTGACCTGATAGATGCAGCAGTCAATCAGGTCCGGCTCCATGGCATTTTGGAAATTATCGTAGGCAAGGGCCAGATCGTATCTGGCCTTTTCCAATTCCTCAAGAAGTATGGCATAAGCAGTGCTGTGCGGCATTTGCCTTTTAAGAATCTGAAACATATGCAACCCTTTCTATTTTCTGCGGCGGTGATTTGCCTTTCTTACTTAAAGTATAAGCAGCAGATACCAAATCTATACAAAAAAAGTCATAAAATTTTCCATTCCCAATATATTTATAACAGAAGAAAAGGAACGGGCGAGGAGGGCTGTCATGGAGACTTATTATGGCGTTGCGGCGATTGCGGGCATTTGCCTGCTGGTGCTGTTCATGGGAGCGGTAAAGCAGAAATCGGCAGGGGTTTTGCTGGCCTTTGTGCTACGGGTTTTTGTGGGGGCGGTGGGCATCTGCGCCGTGAACAGCGCTTTAAAAAGCCAGGGGATTGCGGTGGCTGCGGGGATTAACCCAGTGAGCCTTTTGACAGTCGGAACCCTTGGTATCAGCGGGCTTGCGCTGATTTATGCCATTTTGTTTTACCGTTTGTTGTGAGATAGTCACAAAAATGAAAAAGTTGCGCCTGCCTACTTTACAAAGGATAGGGCTTGCGTTATAATCCATTTTATCAACCAAGAGAATGGGGGTGAGAGAGTGGGAATACCCGAATGGTCCTTTGCTTGGCGCTGTTAGCGGCAGCGGCAGTGATGGATTGTAAGGCCTCTAAGATTAGTAACCGGCTGATTTTAGGCGGGCTGGCAGTGGGCTTCCTATTCCAGGTGACTGAATCTGGGATTTGGGGGGCGGGCGTTTTCTTGATAAACGTTTCTATACCGGTTATCTTATGTTATCTTTTGTTTCTTATGCGTGCCCTTGGGGCAGGCGACATCAAATTGTTTTCCGTGGTCGGCGGTATCTGTGGGTTTCAAATGCTGTTTCAGACAGTTGCGGCATCTTTTGCCATCGCAGCGTGCATGTCTTTGTGGAAGCTGCTTTATCACCGCAGCGTGCTTTTGCGTCTATCTGTCTTTGGGAGTTATGTGAGCCAGTGCCTTGCCTCTGGCAAGATCTTGAAATATCCCAGGGAATCGGAAGGGAAACAACACATCATTCATTTTTCAATTGCAATCTTAGTTGGATTTGGAATCGCTATGGGGGTGTCTGGTTGAAGAAAATTGTAATTGCCGTCTGCGATGCAGACCAGGCATATGGGGAAAGGCTTGTGGCGTGGATTTCCCTGGAACATAAGGAAAGGTTTTTCGGATGCTGCTTTTCTGAGGCGGGGTCGTTTTTGGAGCACCTGAAAGCGCAAAAGCCAGATATTGTGCTTTTGGGAAAAGGTTTTTTGGAGGATCCAGATTTTCTGGAGCAAGTCCCAAAGGAGGGGCAGAATGGAGAGCTGAAAGGGCAGGATGGCGCTCTGTGGGCAGCGCTTTATGGCCAGGGAGAGGGGGATTTGAAGGGCTGGGCAGGCAGCTTACCTGTGCTGGACAAGTACCAGCCGGCATCCCAAATGGTGCGGGAGATCCTATCCCTGTATCAGGGCTATGGAAGGAGGGAAGAGATGGCCTCCTTCCAGCGGGAGCTGATTGGCATCTATTCCCCAGGGCATAGCATTTGGCAGACGCCCTTTGCCCTGACTTTGGCTCAAGTGCTGGGGCAGCGGGAGCAGGTGCTCTATGTGAGCTTAAAGGAATGCGCCGGTTTTTCCCAGTGGTTTTTTGAGGAGTACCAGAGGGATTTACTGGATGTGATGTACTTGTGCCTTGCAGGAGGCGTGGCCGTCTCCGACTGTATTGGCAGCGCAGCCTATCAGATGGCGAATTTTGCCTACATCCCTCCGGCTGGGGACAGCATTTGCCTGAGCGAGGTGCAGCGGCAGGATTATCTGAGGTTTGTCAGGCTATTGGCAAAACAGAGCGGATATGATGTGGTCATACTGGATTTTGGCATGATGGTGCCAGGGTTTTTTGAGATGCTGGGCGAGTGCAGCAAGGCCTATATAGTGACGGAGCCAGGGGAACTGCAAGAGGGGCCGATGCAGGACTTTGACCAAATGGCGAAGCGGCAGAGCCAGCCTGCGCTGGCAGACAGGATGTCTTACCTTACGCTTCCCTATATGCAGCCGCCGCCTTGCCAGAGGGGGCAATGGCTGCAGCAGTGGATGTGGGGAAGCTTGGGGGACTGTGCCAGGAGGCTTATGGGGGTGCAAGGTGGAGCAGATTAGGAAAAATGTGCTGGCGCAGCTGGATATGACCAGAGAGCATGCAGAGGAGGAGCTGTTGGCATTGATTGATGAGGAAATCTGCCGGGAGGCAAAGCGGCGCATTATCCCCTTGAATTGGCGCAAGGAGCTGCGGATGCAGGTGTTCCATTCCCTGCGGAAGCTGGATGTGCTGCAGGAGCTTCTGGAGGAAGATGATATTTCTGAGATTATGGTAAATGGCGCAGACCATATCTTCTATGAGAGGGATGGGGAGATTGTGGCCTGGGACAGGGGGTTTTCTTCTCAGGAGAAGTTAGAAGACATCATCCAGCAGATTGTGGGCAGCCATAACCGGGTCATCAATGCGGCGGAGCCGATTGCGGACACTCGCTTAGCAGATGGCTCCAGGGTCAATGTGGTGCTGCCGCCTATCGCACTAGAGGGCCCGGCAGTGTCCATCCGCAAGTTTCCCAAGCATCCTCTTCTTATGGAGGAGATGGCAGAAAAGGGCTCTATCAGCCGGGAATGCGCCGCTTTTCTGGAGCTGTTGGTGAAGGCGGGTTACAATATTTTTATTTCTGGCGGCACAGGTTCTGGGAAGACCACTTTCCTGAACGCCTTGTCGGAGTTCATCCCAAAGTCTGAGCGCGTCATCACCATAGAAGATTCCGCAGAATTGCAGATCCATGGCGTGGACAACTTGGTGCGCTTAGAGACCAGGAACGCAGGGGCAGAGGGTGCGCTGGCAGTCACTATCCGGGACTTAATTCGTACGGCCTTGCGCATGCGTCCAGACCGGATAGTCGTAGGAGAGATTCGCGGCGCTGAATGCCTGGACATGCTGCAGGCGATGAATACTGGGCATGACGGCTCTCTGAGCACTGGCCATGCCAATAGCTGCCAGGATATGATTAGCCGTATGGAGACCATGGTGCTTATGGGAATGGATTTGCCTTTAGCCGCTATCCGAAGCCAGATTGCGGCGGGCGTGGATATCCTGGTGCATTTGGGGAGGCTGCGGGACAGGAGCCGGCGCATGCTGGCCATTATGGAGATGGATGGCATAGAAAATGGGGAGGTTCGGCTGAACCCTCTGTATGAATTTACAGAAATGGGCGAGCAGAATGGGAGAATTGTAGGGCAGTGGGAGAAAAAAGGGGAGCTGCTCCATAAAGGAAAGCTTTATGCGGCAGGGATGCAGGGCGGTATGGAGGCAATGCGAAATGCGCAGTGATACAGGCTTTGGCTGGAAAGAGTTCTCCGGGAAGGAGTGGCAAGAAGGGATATGAAGGGTTATCAATCGTATCAATTGAGTGGGAAAGAACGGCTGCTTGGAATCGCCATTACGCTTCTGCTGGCAGGGCTGGTCTCCTGGCTGTTTTACCAGAGCCCCTGGGGCATGGTGTCGGCGGCTGCCCTTTCTGTGCCTGTGCAGCGGGCGCTTCGGGATTCTCTGTTACGGAAGCAAAAGAGCGAGATGCTGTTTCAGTTTAAGGAGATGCTCCAGATGGCCTCCGCAGCCATAAAGGCAGGCTATTCCATGGAGAATGCCTTTGTCCAGGCAAGAGAGGAATTTATCAAGCTATATGGCGCCCATGCCATTATGGCCAGGGAGTTTGGCAACATCAACCATCAGGTTGCCCTCAATGTGCCATTAGAGAGATTATTGGAGGATTTGGCAGAGCGAAGCGGCATGGAGGAAATCGTCAGCTTTGCGCAAGTGTTTTCGTTCGCAAAGCGCAGCGGCGGGGATTTCATGAAGATTTTTAACAATGCGGTAGGCAAAATCCAGCAGAAGGCAGAGGTCAAGCGGGAAATTGAGACTGTGATGGCGGCAAAGAGGATGGAGATGAACATTATGAACTTGATGCCTTTTGGGATTTTATGCTATGTAGGCCTTACTTCGCCGGAATTTTTGGAGCCGCTTTATGGAAATTGGCTGGGGGCAGGGATTATGACAGCTTGCCTGTTGGCATATGGCTGTGCTTATTGGATTGCAGGAAAGATAGTGAATATTCAAGTGTGACAGATATCTTCCTGTGGCAGGGCATTTATTCTGTATTACATTATTTTTCTGTGTGGAAGAATAAAAGGGGGAGCTATGCATTGGTATTTGGCAGGGGCTGCAATAGCGGCAGCCATAGCCTGGAGCCAGAAGAGGAAGTTTCCGCAGCGAAAGAAGCGTTATGAGGCTGCCTTAGCCGTAATGGCAAGCTTTCTGTTAGCGGCGGCTCTATGGCAAATGGACAAGGCGTCCGGGGAAGAGCAGCAGATTCAGCGAAAGGAACCGGGACAGGGCGCAGAGGAACGGGAATATTGGATAGAAGCAGAAGGGGTGTTGGATAAATATCCCATGGATGTGCAGGTGGAGGAAAGGAAATTGACAGAGGCTCAATGCCAGGAATATTTTGAAAAGGCCAAACAGGAGCTGGATACCCTTATTCTTGGGAAAAATGAATCTCTTGAGGAGGTGGAGGAGCCGCTGTACTTGCCGGAAACATTACAGGGCGGCGCAGTGGAGGCGGAATATCAGTTTTCCGATTACGATGTTTTTGCGCCGGATGGGGGATTGAAGGCAGAGCTTAAGAATCCTGTGTTGGTAGAGGTAACCGTGGAATTGTCCTGTCAGGACAGAGCCTGCCTGTATTCCTTTTTCATACGGGCAGTGCCCAGGAAAAAGTCGCCCCAGGAGCAGTTTGCAGATAAAATCCAAAGCCTGGTTGCAGCAGAAAATAAGAAAGAGGGGCAGGATTCCCTAAAACTGCCTCAGAAAGTGGAAGGGAAGGCAGTGTTTTGGGAACAGAAAAGGGAAAACCGCAGTGTGAAAATCCTCTTTTTGGGAATTGCCGGGGCGGCTGGGATTTTAATGAGTGAAAAGGAAGGGAAGAAGCGCAAGGAGACAGAGCGCCAGCGGCAAATGCTGTTGGATTATCCGGAAATTGTCAGCAAGCTGTCTTTGCTGTTGGGAGCGGGAATGAATATTTCACTGGCTTGGGAGAAGATAGCTCTGACTTATCGCAAGAAACGGGAAAAGCAGGAGACGGAAATTCGCTTTGCCTATGAGGAGATGCTGGGGGCGCTTTATGAGATGCAGGAGGGCATCGGGGAGCGTGAGGCCTTTGAGAATTTCGGAGAGCGCTGCCAACTGGGCGCATACCGCAAGCTGTCCTCCTTAATTGGGCAAAATATCCGCAAGGGTGCAAGGGGGATGCAGCGCCTGTTGGATGAGGAAGCCTGGGAGGCTTTTGAACAGCGCAAGGCAAGGGCGAAAAAAGCGGGAGAAGAGGCAGGGACGAAATTAATGCTGCCAATGATTATGATGTTGGTGATTGTTCTGGTGATTTTGCTTGTTCCGGCGGGGCTGACCCTGAGCTTCTGAGGGATGGCGGGAACATGGGAAAATCAGAGGTCAGGCAGAATGGTTCTTATAGGAATGAGAGATAGAAAGATAGGAGGAGGCAATATGAAGGAGTGGAAAGCGTTTTTAGTGGAAGAGGATGGCATGGGCGTTGTAGAGGTCATTTTGATTATTGTGGTATTGATTAGCTTGGTCACGGTTTTTAAGTCACAGATTAGCAGCCTGGTAAACACGATTTTGGATAAAATCACAAAAAATGCAAAAAAAGTGTGAGCGAGGAGAGGCGTCCCAAAGTGGCAGCATTACGCTGTTTTTGGCGCTGACGCTGACATTGGTGCTGTCGTTTTGCTTTTCCCTGTTAGAAGCAGCGAGGGTGGAGTGCCTTTCTGCCATGGCGCAGCGCAGGCTATTGCTGGATTTGGAGTCCGCCTTTGGTGAATACCATGTGGGACTATGGCAGGATTACCGCCTTCTGTTTCTGGATGGAGGCCGAGGGGAGGGAAGGCTAAATCTGCCTCTGCTGGAGGGGCATATCATGGAAGAGTCTGATTTGGGGGCAAATGGCTTAAGCTTTTTGCAGATGGCGCTGCGGGATGTGGAGGTGTCAGGCTACACCCTGGCCACGGATTTTCATGGAGCCGCCTTTGAAATCGAGGCCTGCAATGTTATCAAGACACAGCTGGCGGAGGATGCCGCAGACAGACTCAGGGAAAGTCTGGGTAAGGGGGAGGAAATGGCGTCTCAGAAACAGGGGATGGAGAGCAAGTGGGAGCAGGCAAAGGATGCAGTGAACCATGCGGAGGATTTTAAGGAAGCAGAGACGCAGGGGCAAGAGGAACAGATACAAGGGCAGAAGGAGGAAGCGCAGGCACAGGTACAGGGGCAAGGGCAGGATTTGCCGGAAAATCCCATGGAATCCGTAGATTTGTTGAAAAGGTCGTCTATTTTAGCGACAGTTGTGGAAAATCCATCCGGAATTTCCGGCAAGTCCATAGCATCGGCAGACGGCATAAAAAGCCGGCGGAAAGAAACAGGCAATTTAGAGGAGCCCAAGGGGGGAGGCTTGGATAAGTTCTGGTTTCTTCAGTATTTAAACCACTATTTCTCATGCTATACAGGCGCTGGAGAAAACGGCGGAAAGACGCATGCGCTAGATTATGAGCTGGAGTACTGCATTGCCGGGAAAGATACAGACGCCAAAAACCTGGAAAGGGTGGTAAAGGAGCTTTTATTAATTCGGGAAGTGGGGAATTTTGCCACAATCTTGCAGGATGGGAAGAAACAGGCTTTGGCATTGGAAATGGCAACAACGGCAGTTGGCTTTACAGGCCTTGCGCCGCTGGTGGCGGCAGTGAAGCTGGGAATTCTTTTGGCTTGGAGTTATATAGAGAGTATTATGGACTTGCGTTCCCTTTTAGCAGGCAAAGAGGTGCCGTTGGTGAAAAAGCCGTCTGAGTGGAAAACAGATGTATCTTTGGGAAGAAGGGCATTAGAGCAAAAGCCCAAAGATTCGGAAGGGGAGAGTGGATGGGGATACCGGAAGTATTTATTGCTGTTGTTGCTGTTGGGCAAAGAGGATACATTGGTTTACCGCGCCATGGACGTGGTGGAGCAGAATATGAGGCAGTTGCCGGGAGGGGAAAATTTCCGTATGGATTGCCAGATTTACCGCATCCAGGCAGAAGGGCTGTATGTATCGCAGCCTTTGTTCCTAGGGTTTGTGACTGTGGGAAGAAAGGTAGACGGCTTGTATCATTTCCGCTGTAGCCAGGATGCTGCGTATTGAGGTGGATTTGGCAGTGAAATAGTTGCAAGAGAAAGGAGTGTGTTGGAAAGTGCCTCAGAATATAGGAAAGGAGAATGGAAAAATCTCTCTTAGGCATGGTGGAACCTTGGCAGAGGCACTTTTCCACACGTTTCTGGATGGGAGCCTTACATTAGAGGCAGCGTTGTCTTTGCCAATGTTCCTCTTTGCGGTGGGGATGGCTTTGTATTTATTTGTGATGCTGCAGGTTCAGTATGCGGTAGGGGAGGCGCTGGATCGGGCGGTGGCAGAGACGGCCTTGCTGCGGGAGGTTTCTGTTGGCAAGGTGGAAAATTTAGTAAAAGCGTCTTTTTATAAGGAGTTGGCTGGCCAGAAAGGCTCTTTATCCAAAATTGAATTGGGGGTTGCAGGATTTTCCTGGAAAGGCACGAAGGTGGGTGGAAGCCATATTCAGGCACAGGTTTCCTATCAGGTGAAATTTCCGTTTGGGTATTTTGGAAAACGGCGCCTTAAATTCTCCAACCAATGTAAAATGCGCCGCTGGACTGGATTCCAGGAGGGGGGCGGTGGGAGCGTCATGCAGGAATGGGTTTACATTACGCCTGCTCAGACAGTTTATCACACCAGGCGCAGCTGTACCCACCTAAAGCTTTCCGTGAAGTCTGTCTCATCGGCAAATTTGAAAGCGTTGAAAAAATATGGGGCATGCGGGCATTGCGCCAAGGGGGAGGGAAGGGGGGCGGTAGTGTATCTAACAGAGGAAGGAGATTGCTATCATTATAAGATACACTGCAGCGGCCTGAAAAGGACGGTTTATATGGTGCGCAAGGAAGAGGCGGGAGGAAGGCCTCCGTGTTCCAGATGCGGCGGAATGTAAAAGGTGTAAGTGTAACTGCAAGAGCGCTATTTGCGCAAGCAATGGGGAAAATAGCCATGTTTCTATGGGTGTCTCATTTGGGATTTTTTAAAAAGGTGCAAAGAAAGGATGGGGTGCGATGCAAAGGTATGTTTTGTTGGGATTGTTGGGGATGTGTGCTTGGGAGGATGTGAAACAGAAGAAACTGACGATTATGAAGATGCTGTTATTTGGGATTGGCGGCATGCTGCTGCATTTATTTTCTCCAACTTGTTCTATCTATAGTATTTTATGGGGGATCTTTTTAGGGGTGGCAGTTATGGGGGTAAGCTGGATGAGCCAGGGAGGCATTGGGATGGGGGATGGGATCCTCCTTGTGGTAACTGGCGTATACTTAGGGGGCGCAGCAAATTTGGAATTGTTTTTGTTGGGAATTTTGCTTGCTGCAATCTGGGCTATGGGGCTTGTGCTTATTTGGAAAAAGAAAGGCAAAGAGCAGATAGCATTTGCCCCATTTTTGCTGGCCTCCTATTTGGCCATGCTTGTGAGGTGGCAATTATGATAGGCGGGGCAATCATGATTCGAAGCGTCTGGAAGCGCAGTGCGGCCTTAAGGCGCACAATTGCATCAAAGTTCTGGGATGCAGGATGGCATTGGTTTATCGGGATGGCAAAAAGAATGACGCACAAGAGAATGCAGTGGGCAGATAAAGTGTGTAAGCCATATCTAGAAGTGCAAGGCAGCTTCACGGTAGAGGCGGCCCTTGTGTTTCCCATTGTTGTCTTTTGCATATTTCAATTCTTGGATCAAGGGATTGAATTGTATTGTCAGATTATAGAAATCACAGGGAACCAAAAGGCCTGGAAGGGATTTGACCCGGCCAGCCGCTTTCGCCAATTCGAATTCTTGGATAATTTGCTGCATCCATAGAGGCGCTGAACCGCTGCATGGTCCGTAATGGGTAAGAAATGGATGGCGAGGGATGTGCAAATAGAAGGAGGGAAATGTGGAGGTTACTTATAAGAGAAATTTATATAAAAGCTATATGTGCGTAAAGGCGCAGGAGGATGTGCAGGAAGAATATGAACTGCTCATGTTAGAGAGGCAGAGCATACCGGGGCTTTTGCCGATGCAGGCTGCAATGGCAGATGGGGTGCGGGTCTATCTCTACGAGATTAGCGGGAAGCAGCAAGTAGGGGATTATCTTACGGGCAGGAAGATAGATTATGGCATATTGCAGAGGCTATTGTTTTCCATACAGGAATTGTGCAGGATTTTGCCGGATTATTTGCTGCGGGAGGAGGGGCTATGCCTGGAGTTTCCGTTTATCTATGTGAATTTGGAGGATGGGAGCTTGTGCTTTACCTATTT
>CAOKUK010000029.1 GCA_948472595.1 uncultured Eubacterium sp. | reverse complement strand
CAATAATGCGGAGGACATTGATATCTGCTGGCGCGCCTTGGACGCAGGGGCGAAGCTTCGGTATGAGCCCAAGGTCAGGATAAAAGCCCATTCTCCGGCAGACCTTGCCGGAATTAAGCATAAGAGCTTCCGTAACGGGATTTCCAGCTCCAAATTACAGAAGGTTTACGGGTCGTTTTTCAATTACGATTTGCAGATATATAAAGTGCTGTTTCAAAACCTGCGGGATATGCTGAAGGGGAAGCAGGGCGCTTACCTGTTTGTCATTGAGACAATCTGGCATCTGTTGGGTAAATATTATGGCAGCATCAAGGCTGGCGTGATTAATATTTAAATGAGGAGAATGGGACATGTATTCAAAGGACAATCTGGTATTTAATTTAATCCAAAATATATTTGTGGGAATTGCCATTACCATTACGGTAACGATTATGACGACAGGGTTTACCACAGCCGGCGATTTCTTGCTGTCGTTTTTAAAAGCATATTTAATAAATGGCATTGCCTGCCTGATTGTGCCAATTCCCCTTATGGCGCAGGGAATCTGCGCCAAATGCCATTTGTCTCAGGGAGGCCTTTGGCCAAGGGTGGTGACAACGGCTCTTTGTGATTTCTGGTATGTGACAATTATCAGCGCAGTGATGTTTGTCTGGCAGCTGGGGTTTGGCGCGGCAGCGTTTCAGGCCTGGAAATCTGTGTACGGCGCACTGTTGGCCGTGGGATTTGCGGTGGGTTTTGTCTGCGGGCCGGTGTCGATGAGGATTGCAAAGGCGCTGCTTGGGACGGCGTGAAGGAAGGCAGGAAATGGGAAAGAAGATATTGGTGACAGGCGGCGCCGGGTTTATTGGCTCCCACTTGTGTAAAAAATTGCTGGAGCAAAAGAACGAGGTCATCTGTGCAGACAACTTGTTTACTGGCAGGAAGGAGTCTGTTGCGTGCCTTATGGGGCGCCCGGGCTTTCATTTTATGCAGCATGACGTGACAGAGCCTTTATACTTGGAGGTGGATCAGATTTACAATCTGGCATGCCCGGCAAGCCCGGTTCATTACCAGTATGACTCCATAAAGACAATGAAGACCAGCGTGCTGGGCGCATTGCACCTTTTGGGGCTCGCCAAGTGCAATCAGGCTCGCATCCTCCAGGCCAGCACCAGCGAGGTGTATGGGAATCCCAAGGCGCACCCGCAGCCGGAAGGGTATTATGGGAATGTGAACCCCATTGGCCCAAGAGCCTGCTATGACGAAGGCAAACGGGCGGCGGAAGCCTTGTTTTTCAGCTATCACCAGCAGCATCAGGTGGAAATCCGTATCCTGCGGATATTCAATACATACGGCCCTTATATGCGTCCGGATGATGGGAGGGTAGTGTCGAACTTCATTGTCCAGGCGCTGCAGAATCGGGATATCACTTTATATGGGGATGGCTTGCAGACCCGGAGCTTTTGTTATGTCAGCGATTTGGTGGAGGGCATGGTGTCCCTGATGGAAAACGGCGGGATGGAGCTGGCCGGTCCCTTTAATATCGGAAACCCATCAGAAATCACCATGGCGGAGCTTGCGGAGCGCATCATCAGGCTGACGGGCTCTTCCTCAAAGGTCGTGCACCGAGAACTGCCGGCTGACGACCCGGTAAAGAGAAAGCCGGACATCAGCCGGATTAAGGAAGCCATTGGATGGGAGCCCAAGGTAGGCTTAGAGCAGGGGCTTTTAGAGACCATTGCGTATTTTAAAAAGGAGCTTGGGCTATAACCCAGCGTTAGGAGGTGCATGAAGATGCAGGAACAGCTGATACGGGTGAATGTATTCGATGAAGAGATTGGCTACGGGACAAAGGAGGAGTGCCACGGCAAAGGCTGGCTGCACAGGGCATTTTCTGTGTTTCTGTACCGAGGCAGCCAAATGTTTATCCAAAGGCGCGCCATGGAGAAATACCATTCCGGCGGGCTCTGGAGCAATGCGTGCTGCTCACATCCCCGGAAAGGGGAGAGCCTGGAGGAAGCCGTGGAGAGGAGGCTGCAGGAGGAGCTGTCCGTATCCTGCCGCTGTGTGGAAATCGATACTTTTGTCTATTACCAAAAGTATCGGGAAGGGCTTTTTGAGTATGAGTATGACCATGTGCTGCTGGGCGAATGCCAGAGCGAAATCACCTGCAACCCCCAGGAGGCGATGGATGGGGCATGGGTGGAGATAGAGGAGCTTAGGAAGGATTTGGAGATGCATCCGGAAAAGTATTCCGCATGGTTTTTGATTGCCTGCCCAAAGGTCCTAAAGGTAATGTATGCATGGAGGCAAGAGGCGGCAGAAAGAGGGTTATCCCGTGAATAGGCATGGGAGAGGGCAGGAAAAGCCGTGGCAAGAGGGGATGCCGGAAGGGCAGGAAAAGCCCTGGCAGGATGGGGCGCCGGAAGGCTGGAAAAGGAAGGAACAGAATCGGATTCTGGCAAAGCGGGAGATAGGGCAGCAGAAGGCAAGCTTTTGCCATTATCCGGATGTCTTGCAGATAGAGCTGACAAATTACTGCAATGCCCGCTGCATTATGTGCTACCATTATTATGAAGGGAATGCCAGGTCGGAGCATCTTCCGGCCGAGGTGAAGGAGAAGGTGAAGGCTCTTCTCCCTTACGCTTCCCTGGTGCTCCTAAATGGGTATGGGGAGCCTTTCCTCGCCCCGGATTTTATGGAGTGGCTGGAGCTTTTGCAAGCGCATCAGTCCAAAGCCATGGCCACGACGAACCTGTCTGTTTTGAAAAAGGAATGGCTTCCCCTTATCCGAGAGGTGTTCCAGCAGCTCAATGTTTCCTGTGATGGCTGCGACAGGGAAGGCTATGAGAAAATCCGGCAGGGCCTGGATTTTGGGGAATTTGTGGAAAATGTACGCCTGCTGCGGGAAGCCGCCCCGCAGGTTCGCCTCAGCATGTCCGTGGTGGCTATGGCCTGGAATATTCGCAAGGCTCCAGAGATTGTGCGTTTTGCCTCTTCCCTTGGATTTGAGGAGGTGCGTTTCGGCAGGCTGGGCGTCAATTCCTACCTGCAAAATTATGCGGAGGATTTAATCCACTATGAGGAGGCCGCCAGGAAATATTTTGGGGAAGCGGCCAGGGAAGGCGAAAGGCTTGGGATGGAAGTGACGTTCCCCATGAATTACCGGCTTCCGGTGCGGAAGGAAGCGCTGGCGGCGCAGGAGGAAGCGTTAGAAAGCCTTTCTTTTCCCTATACGAGGGAACACCGCAAGCGGCTGGAGGAGGATTGCCTGGAAGGAATCCGAAAGGGTGCCTTCCAGCGTCCCAAGGCCAAGGCGCGCACAGAGCATATTCGGTGCAAAGGGATTTGCGACTGGGTGGCAAGGGGCTTATACCTGGACTGCCAAGGCAGGGCGGCCACCTGCTGTGAGAATAGCCAGGTCAGCTATGGGAGCCTGTCAGAGATGGCCTTTGAGGAGCTGTGGAACGGGCAGGCAGCGAAAAATATCCGAGAAATGTTTTATCAGGGACGCCTGCCGGATTTCTGCTTCCATTGCCCCTTCTTAATCAATCAGGAGCTGTCTTGCCTGGAGGTGGAGGAAAAGAAGGCGCTGTTCCTTGCAGAAGATTATGAAAGAAACGGGACGTGAAAAGGGGGGAGAGCAATGCTGATTTGTAAAGACCATGCCATCCAACAGGAGGCCGCCCCATATCTCGCCCAAAGGCGAAATGGGAGGGAGGCAATCCTTACGGCAGAATATGGGAGCGGGAAGGAATTTCTGAAAAATTGCCCGAAGAACCGTTATTCTTTTGGGTTTTACTACGGCAAGAGGATATGGGACATGGAGCGGGAAGGGGACATCTTAAAGCTGCAGAAGGAACTGGTAGACAGGAAGGATTATAAAACGGCCAAGGTTTACAATGAGTTCCAGATTATGGTTTCCAGGCTGAACGGACACAAGGATTGGCTGTTCTATCCCAAGGAAATACAGTTAGAGCATACCAACCGCTGCAATGCCCGGTGCATTATGTGCGGCCATTGGAATGCGGACAAGCGCAAATGCCGGGATTTGCCAAAGGAGACGTTCCAGCGGATTATCCCATTCCTGCCCTTTTGCCGTCATGTGGGGCTCCATGGCTATGGGGAGCCGTTCTTGGCTAAGCATATCCTGGATTGCCTGCAGGTGTACCAGGCCTATGGCGTCCGCCTCTATGCGAACAGCAACCTCTCCTATGTGCCGGAGGAGCTACTGCCTTATATAGGGGAGATGTTTGATGAAATCAATGTGTCTTGTGAGTCTGTGCGCAAAGAGGATTATGAGAGAATTCGGCAGGGGCTGCGTTTTTGCGACTTCGTGGAAAATGTGGAGAAAATTCGGAAGGAATGCCCCAAAGTCCGGCTGAACCTATTTGCAGTGATTATGAGGCAGAATTTAGAGCAGCTTACAGAGCTTGTGGAATTTGCGGCAGAGCATGGCTTTGCCAAGGTAAGCATGACGGAAATGATTGCCATGGAGGAAAATGGGAATTTTGGCGACGTCCCAAGCCAGTACCCGGATTTGCTGTCTTATGCCCTAAAGCAGGCGGCCAGGCGGGCAAGGGAGCTTCAGATAGAGCTGGATTTCCCAAAGGAAGCGGTGCGCGCTTATGAGGATACAGAGCGCGACCGAAGGAGGCTTTTGTGCCAGCCTTTTCTTATGGGCAGGGAAGCGGCGCCAAGGCATGGCGCAAGCCTGCTGTTTGACAGGCAAAAAATTACCCGCAAGGCAGAAGAGCAGAGCATCCACCGCTGCGAAGGCGTCTGCGATGTGTTCGGCAGCCAGATGTACTGTGCCCTGGACGGCAAGCTGGCGGTATGCTGCGTGGACGGCTACCATTACACAGCGGAATTGGCGGATATCCATTCCATCAAAGAATACTGGCAGTCCCCGGGCGTGCGGATAATACGGGACTGCTTTGAAAGACAAAAGCTGCCCGCTGTCTGCAATAACTGCAATTTTATACTCCTAGATCGGCTGAAATCCCTGCATTTGCCAGACCGGGAGGGCTATCTTAGGCAAGTAAACGAAAGGGAGGGGCATTGTGAGTAATCAAGAGGCTATCCTTCTTAGGGATTACAGGCCAAACAGCGAATTGATTGTGCCTTCCCATAAGATAGAGCGGCCTGCATGCCCGGTCATTGACATCCACGCCCATTTCGGCGCCAAGTACCGAAGCGAGCATTTTGAAGCCAGGTACCATGCCGAGGCGGTCAAGGAAGCCCTTAAGGAAAGGGGCGTGGAGAAGGCTGCGGCTCTGTCTCTGTTTCCTGGCCTTCCTTATAACAGGGAGCGGGAAAAGACGAGGGTAATGGATGGCTTTCTCTATCAGTTTGCGCCTATAGACGTTTCCAGGCTGGGCGAAAGGGATTTCGAAGAGGATGTGCAAAGACAGTTTGGGCGGCTTGAGGATGAGGGAGTATCCGGGATTAAAGTATGGAAAAACCTGGCCTTCCAGATGAAGGTAAAGGGAAGGCGCATATTCCTGGCAGATGCAAGGCTGAAGGCGCTTTGGGAGGAGGCCGCAGCCCGGGGCTGGCCGGTGATGGTGCATGCTGCAGATCCGCCGGCTTATTTTAAAGAGCCGGACAGCCGTAATGAGCGTATGGAGGAGCTTAAGGCAATGCCCAAGTGGTGCTATGGGAAGGATGCAGAAATTTCCTTTGAGGGTCTGATGGAGCAGCAGGAGAGGCTGCTGCAGGAAAATAAGGAAACGCTGTTCATCATAGCCCATATGGGCTCTTGGCCGTCGAACCTTGGGCAGGTGGGGAAATGGCTGGACGCATACCCGAATATGTATGTGGATACAGCCGCCTGTCTGTCGGAATTGGGGAGGCAGCCTTATACGGCGGCGGATTTTTTTGAAAGGTACCAGGACAGGATTCTTTTTGGGACGGATTATTTTGCGGGGGAAGAGGAATGTTATGGGATTTGGTATCGTTTTCTGGAAACCAGGGATGAATACTTCCCGCATCGCGCACAGGATTTCCCTTGGGGAGGACGATGGAATATCTATGGAATCCAGCTGCGGCAGGAGGTCTTGGAGAAAGTCTATTATAAAAATGCAGGAAAGGTTTTGGGAAAATAATAGCTGAGTGTGGCAGGAAACATGAAAGAGTGTGCAATGCGCCTCAAAAAGGAGGAAGCCGGAAATGTATGGCAGGGAAAAGAGGCATAACCAGGAAATTCTCTGGAAAGACCTGAGGGAGAAAAATTCCGCAGTTTCTTTTATGCCAAAGGATATTGATATTGAGATTACGTCTTATTGTAATTACCAGTGCGCCATGTGCCCCCATTCTCTGGTGGGAAATGCGCAGGCGGCGCATTTGGATCCCAGGGTTTGGGAACGGCTGAAGCCTTTGTTCCCCTATTGCAAAAGGGTGATGCTGCAGGGCGATGGGGAGCCTTTGCTGTACCCCCGTTTTCGGGAGGCGGTGGAAGAGCTGGCAGGATATGGCGTCCAGCTTTGCATGACCACGAACCTGTCGCTGCTGACAGAGGATTTGGCAAAGCTGTTGGCGAAGCATTTTTCCCTTTTGACCGTTTCTTGTGACGGCGGCTCTGGGGAGGTGTACGAAAGGATACGCCAAAAAGGGGATTTTGCGCAGTTTGCCCAAAATCTGAAGATGCTGATGCAGTACATGGATAGCGGCAAGGTGATGGTAAATGCGGTGGTCATGCGCCAGAACCTGTGCGGCTTGGTGCCCTTGCTGGAATTTTTAAGGCAGTGCGGGGTAAGGCAAGTGATGTTCAGCAGCCTGCTGACCACGGAATATTTGAAAAATGAGGCGGACAGCCCTATGCGCTATCCCCATGCGGCTTTTCGGATGCTTCGGGAGGCTGAGGACTATGCCAGGGAACATGGGATATCGCTGGCCATTAATTGGGAGTATGGGATAGAAGAAGACCGGGAACAGGAAAGCAAGGAATGGGAGAGGTTCCAAGAGGCCGGGCAGGAGGCGAAAAGGCGGGTCTATAGCAAAAGGGAAAGAGAGCTTTTTGGGGAAGCTTATCGGAAGCTGCGCCAGGTGGAGAAGGTTCGCCGGGTGGCCTTTGGGCAATACCATTGCGAAGGGATTTGCAAGAATCTCTACGAAAAAATCTATGTGGATGCAGCTGGGAACCTTACGCTCTGCTGCTTTGGGAAGACCAAAGGGGTGGGGAACCTGTTGGAGGACAGCCTGGAAGAGATATGGAATGGGGAAGTTTACCAGGCATGCCGGAAAGCTTTTTTTGATGGGAAATTGCCGGATTTTTGCATCGGCTGCCGTTATGCCATGATTAGCGGCTGCCAGGCTGTCCAACCTTATCCGTTCTGCGTGGTGGATATGGATCGGGCGTTTTTTGACGACAAGGTTTTCTGGGAAAATAGGCAGGCTTAGGCTGTGAGCCGCAAAAAAGGAGGTGGAGCCTATGGCGCGCAGCGCTGTGATTTATGGCATGGGGCGGTCGGCGTCCCTTGTCTTGCAGAAAATCAGAGGGCAGTTTGGGGATGAATTCCATGTGGAGGCCATGCTGGGCGAGAGCCGGGGGACTTTCCAAGGCCTTCCGGTCATGGATTTTGCACAGCTTGCCAAAGCAAAAAAGCCTTACGCTGTCATCTTGCCCAATGCCGCAAAGCGGATGCCAAAGCTGTTGGGGCGATTAAGCGCCATCCCGGATGCGCAGGTGTTTTTCGTCCCTGGCGGCCAGCTGCGCAGGGAGGAGAATGAAAGAGAGCATTTTTTCATCCCCATTGACAAAGGGAAACCCTGGCTTATGGGGTTCGAGTACCATGTGGCGGATCACTGCAACCTGAACTGCAAAGGATGCGGGCACTGCGCCAACCTTTTGGACAGAAGCTTTTCCGATATAGAAAGCTATCGGAGGGATCTTAGAAGGCTGGGGCAGCTCTATGCGGGGGTAGGCCTAATCCGCCTGATGGGCGGCGAGCCTTTTTTAAACAGGGAGCTGGAGGAATATGTGGCATTGACAAGAAACAGTTTTCCAATTTCAGAGCTTCATATCGTGACCAACGGCCTGCTTTTGCCCCAGGCAGACAGGAGCCTTTTGGAGGCCATTGCCTTCCATCAGGTTATCTTAGACATTTCCATGTACCCGCCCACGGCTGCCGCATGGGATAAGATTGAGCCGGTACTGGAAGAATTTGGGATTGAGAATAACATATCGCCGGTCACGGAATTTTACAAACGGTTTGCCCGAACTCCCGTCAGCGACAAGGAAGCCGTATTTCGGGAATGCTCCACCAAGACTTGCCACAGCCTGCGGGATGGGAAATTGGCAGCGTGCATCGTGCCCTTCTCCACCCAGGCGCTGAATCAGGCTTACCATACGCAGATTCCAATAGACGGATGGATTGACCTGTATGAGCCAGGCATTGACGGAGAGGAAATCAACCGCAGGCTGGACACTCCATTGGAACTATGCAGCCATTGTAAAAGGGAAAAGGAGTTTTTCCCCTGGGAGGCGCGCTCCCGGGAGGAGGCCAGGCTGCAGGACTGGATATGCGAGGAGGGATAAGGAGCCATGTGGCTGGAACAACTGCTGAAAGAACTGAGGCAGGAGGACGCTGCCTTTTCCTGGAACCGGGAAAGCCTGGAGGAATTAAAGCAAGTGCAGCGGCAATACCTGCGCCAGGGAAAATGGAAGCCAGTGAAGCTGATAAACCATATTTTCTTGGAGATGGATGTGGAAGGGCAGAGGGAACGGGTATCTTATTTCCCGCCCAAGCTGCTGGTGGAACATACAAATTTATGCAATGCCCAATGCATTATGTGCTCCCATTTCTATACGGATAATTATGGCCGGGGTTTTATTGAAGACAGCGTTGTCCGCAAGCTGGAGGAAATCCTCCCCTATGTGGATAAAGTGCTGCTCCATGGAATCGGGGAGCCATTCCTGCACCCTAAGATTTCAGATTACATTGCTTTATACCAATCGTATGGGGCAGAGGTGTCTTGTAATACCAATCTGTCCATTATGGATGAGCATTTGGCTAGGAGCATCCGGGATTCCTTCCGGGAGATTGTGGTGTCCTGTGATTCCCCGGTAAAAGAAACGTTCGAGCAAATCCGCAGGAAGGTGTCCTTCGAAGGCTTCTGCAAGAATGCCCGCCTGCTGCGGGAGGCCTGCCCAGATTTGCACATTCGCATGAACGTGGTAGCCATGCGCCAGAACTTAAAAGAGCTTCCGGATATCATCCCCTTTGCGGAAAGCCTGGGCGTGGATTCTGTGGCCATTATGGATTTGACTGCGCAGAAGCTGATGGGCAATGAATGGGATGAGATAGGCCGCTACCCAAGGACTGCCCGCTACTATTTAGAAAAGGTGCAGGAGGCTGCCGCCAACAGCAAGGTGCAGCTTGTCAGCATCCCGCAGCATGTGTTCTGCGGCGAACCGAAAGGCTCCATGGAGGAGGAGCAGGCGCAGATGGCAAAGCGCCCCATGTTTCCCGACGCCCAAATGCAGCGCCGCCTCCGCGAGTCCTACCAAAAGCTTCACATGGTGAAGCCCCTCATTCCGGCGTCCAAGGGAAATGTTGGGCTGCCCGGAAAAACAGGCTGTCAGGGAATCTGCAACAATTTCGCAGAGACGCCCTTTCTATCGCCTACCGGCGAGCTGTTTGCCTGCTGTATCGACGGCGTGCATGTATATGGCAACCTGAAAGAGGCGGAAAGCTTTGAGGAAATCTGGAACGGGGAAGCTTACCGCAGTGTCCGCAGGAATTTTTACCAGGGAAAGCTGCCCAAATACTGCAACGCATGCTCCTTCCTGAAAGGAGACGCCATGAGCCGCCTAAAGCTGACATCCATAGACGAGACTTTTTATGAGAATGAGTTTTCGAAGCTCCTTTACGGCCTTGCGGAAAACATAAAAAGATGAGGTAGAAAATGGAACAGAAGCAGGAGAGGGAAAGGCTGCTGCATTTGCGCAGCCAATCCGTAAAAAACAAAGACTGGAAGGAAGCCAAGCGGATGAACCGCAGGATTATGGAAGAAGACCAGCAAAGCCAGAGGGAAACCGTAGATTATTTCCCACCCAGGCTGCAGATTGAGCACAGCAATATCTGCAATGCCCAATGCATTATGTGCAGCCATTTTTTTACCCAGAATGCCAGGCCCCGCTTTGCGGGCCAAAGCTTCCGGGAAATCATCCGCCCGCTTCTTCCCTATGCGGAGAAGATTACCCTGCACGGGGTAGGCGAGCCCCTGGCTCATCCGCAGATTGCAGAATTTATCGAATGGTACCACAGCTACGCCATCCGCGTAACCTGCAACACCAATATGTCTTATATGGACTGCAGGCTGGCAGAGGCTATCCGTAAAGCCTTTTCAACGATTACCATTTCCTGTGACGGCTGCACCCCAAAAACTTATGAGGGCATCCGCAAAGGCTTAAGCTTTGAAGAGTTCAAAGAAAATACCAGGCTTTTAAGAAGCCATGCCCCCGCCCTTAAAATCCGGATGCACACCGTGGCCATGCGCCAAAATCTAGCAGAGCTTCCGGGAATTGTCCGTCTGGCGGCGGAACTTGGCTGCTGCCACATAACAATTGTGGATTTGACCCCTCAGGAATTCCTAGACAACCAAAAAGATGCGCCAACCCACTATATCGCCACTTTGCAAGCATATTTAGGCCAGGCCATAGAGGAGGCGGCCAAATGCGGCATTAGCATTGCATACCCCCAGATTCTAATGAAGGCAACAGGGCGCCCTTTCGGGCAAGAGCAGCAAGAAATGGCCCGCTACCCCTTGTTTCCCACAGATGAATTCCAAAACCAGCTGAAAGAAGCCTATAAGGATTTGCATTTGGACGGCAACACAATCCCGGCGACCCTTGCGTGTTTTGCCATACCAAGCTCCTACAGATGCCAAGGCGTCTGTGATTATTTTGCCGAGGAGCCTTATATTGATATAAACGGGGACGTCTTTCTATGCTGCGCAAACTGGCTTCACAGCTTGGGAAACCTGAACGATTCCTCTTTTGAAGCTATTTGGAACGGAAAGCTTTACCAAACGCTGCGCAAGCTGTTCGCAGAAGGGCAACTCCCGAAATATTGCAAAGGCTGCATCTTCCTGCGCAACCAAATGTTTACATCCAAAATAAAAATCGAGCGCTTAGATAAAGCCTTCTGGATGAGCGAGTTCGACCAAGAGGTGGCAAAAATAATGAACGCAAAAAGGAGTTAAAATATGCTTCTGCCCATGCCTGATGCCCGCAAATTATACATAGAATACCACCCTTCCCCCCGTCCTTTGGCCCATACGGTCCTGTTCATCCATGGAGGCCCTGGTGAGTCCTGCATCACCTTCCATAAGTTTGCCAAGGCATTATCCTCCTATGCCAATGCCGTCCTGGCGGACCAACGCAGTGTCCTCCGCTCCGAATGGGAGCCAGACCGCTCCAAAATAAATATCAGGCAAGCCATACAAGACTTCGAAAGCATCCGGCGTCAGTTGGGTTTTTCCTCCTGGTCACTGTTAGGCCATTCCTTTGGCGCTCGGATTGCACTCTCTTATGCCGCCGCCTTCCCTCAGCATGTGCAAGCCGTGATTTTGGAAAACCCCGCCATTGACATGGAAGCCTCCGTCCGCTCCCTGCTGTCCCATTACCGAAGGCTATACCAGGCCATGGAGCGCCCGGATACAGAATACCAGTCCCAAGAATTAGAAAGAGCAGCCCAAAGCGGCAATCTGCAAGAAAAGCTGGCCTACCTGGCGCAGGTTCCCTCCCGCTACCGCTGCATCTGCTTTGGAAACCACGTTTTGGACAAAGAAAGCCAGTCCCTGCTCCAATACCCGGGCTTTGGCCAGGAAGAGATTAGAAAGTGCCAGGAAGTCATGGCTTCTTTTAGAAAGGATCCGGAGCTTGGGAAGGACGGCGCAAAGGTTTTGGAAGCCGTAAGATGCCCGATCCTGCTGTTGCGGGACGCCAAAGACCCCATGCTGCCAGAGGAGCAAGCTCGCTTAATCCGAAAGAAGGGTTCAGAAATCTTGTTTGAGGACGGCAGCCATTACCTGCACCTAAAGTATCCTGAAAGAATGAGTAAAGCAATAGGAGATTTTTTACATGCAAGCAGAATTGGAAAAAACAATCCACCAGGAAATCCGCAAGCTTTTCCACTGTAAAGTGGAGAGTATTGAAAAAGCAGACCTGGGAACTTATATGGATTTGAAATATTTCGCCTATACAGAGGAAGGGAAGTTCCTGGTAAAGCTTACCACAAAGTACAACCTTAAGGGGAACCTCCCAGACGTAGCCCGAGAAATCCAATCCTCTGGCATCCCTTTGCATGCAGCAGTGGCCAGCCGCTATTCCCCAGCGCTGAAACGCCATTGCAATGCCTATGCCTGGCTGGAGGGAAAGACGCTTTCGCAGCTGCGTCCGGAAATGAAGCCGGGGGAGATGGCTTCCTGGGGGACGGAATGCGGGAAGCTGTTAAAGCGGCTCCATGCCTTTCAGAGCCAATACAGGCCGGAGCGGATACGTTATCCTCAGTCAGAATACAGGCATTACCGTTTCTACTGTTGGCTGAAAAAGGTGGATTTCCCGCACAAGCGGGAGTTTGACTCCTATTTCCGAAAGCACGCCCATGTATGGAAAGGCAGGCCCGTTTGTTTTGCCCATATGGATTTCCAGCCCAAAAACATTATGGTTTGCCCGGATGGGCTGCATATCATTGATTTTGAGAGCTGCATGTTTACCGACCCATGGATGGACTTTATGTGCAATCTGTATTTGTGCCCGCCGGAAAATGAGGAATTTACCATTGGGCTGCTGCGGGGCTATTTTCCAGAAGGGGCGCCGGAAGAATTTTATCGGATAACGTCCCTGATGGGCGTGCTGGCATTGTATCGGTATGCGATGTGGAAATACCAGAAAAATGGGGAAATGGCAATCCAAAACCCCAATGCGCTCTATGAATTGTACGATGGGCTGACAAATGTGGTGCCTGCAAACCTGCGGGGAAAGCTATAAACGCACAAGACGCCGTTAGGAGATTTTATGGTGAGAATAGAAAAGTCATTGAAAGAAGTGGCCTGGACAGGCCTGGTCACGGCATTTTACTGTGAATATTGCCATCAGAAGGGCTTCTGCCCCTCGGAGGATCCTGTCAGGGCAGAGCTGGTGGACAAATTGAGAGCCCAGCTCTGCCGCGAGCGGATAAACCCTTATCAGGTTTTGGATATGGAGAAAGTTCCCATCGGGCAGATGGTAAATGTGGCCGCCAGAAAGAAAGAGTTTGGACGAATGCTGGAACAGACGCTGCGGGAGCATTCTGCCAGGACGGTGGTCAATGTCGGCTGTGGGTTTGACACCCAAGCGTACCGTCTGGAAAAATATGGGGGAAGGTATTTGGATATTGATTTGCCAGAGGTGATTTATTGGAAAAGGAAATACCTGCCCGAACGCTCTGGCTATCGGATGTATGGAACCAGAAAGGTGTTTGAGGAAGGTTTTTTTGAAAGCTTGAAAAAGAGGTGCAGAGGGAAAGCTGTCTTTGTGGCGGAAGGCCTGTTCTGCTATATCCCCTACCGGCAGGTTCTGGCTTTTGTCCAAGGCCTGTACCAGAGTTTTCCGGATGCAATCCTGTTGTGCGATACTTTCCTGTTCCAGGAGAATTACCGTTTTACAGACGCAGGGAGTCAGTTTAAGCTGAAGCATCCCCAATGGGGGATTTTATATGACCGCTTCCCCAAAATCTGCAATCGCTGGATGCGCCTGTCTGGCAGGGAACGGCAGAAAGCCCAAGCAGAGCCTGTGACCCAGGAAGAGAGGGAAAATTTTCTTTCCGATATAATTTTGACGGACGTCTCTGTTCCCAAGGAAAGAAAATCCGCCAGTTATTGGATTGGCTGCTACGAAAGGCTGGAGACGGATTCGGAAAAGAAGCTGCTCCAACTGCGCAGGCAAAGGCAGGCTTATGTGAAATCCGGCCAGTTCTATCCGGCCAAGGCCTTGAACCAGGAAATCTTGGAATTGGAGTTGGCGGCAAAAAAGACGGAGGTTTCCTTCTATCCTTCCAACCTCCAGGTGGAGCACACGGATAAATGCAATGGCCGCTGCATTATGTGCAGCCACTTTTTCACCAAGAACCATGGGGCTGATTATGCTGGAGCCAAGCTTAGGGAGGCGCTGCGCCCGGCTCTTCCCTATGTGGGCAAAATTACCTTACAGGGGATGGGGGAGCCCTTCCTGCACCCTGATATCCTGGACATCATCAATACATACCATAGTTATGGGATTCAGATGACATGCAGCACGAATGCCTCTGTCATGACGCAGGAATTGGCAGAAGCCATCCATCGCTCCTTCTACGATATCAATATTTCTTGCGACGCCTGCACGGCAGCCACTTATGAATCCATTCGGAAAGGATTGTCATTTTCCAGATTTTTGGAAAACGTGCGGCTGCTGCGGAGCGTGGGAGAGGGGCTGCGCATGCAGATGGCGGTGGTGGCCATGCGGCAGAATATGGAAGAGCTGCCGGGGATTGTGGAGCTTGCGGCCAAGCTTGGCTTCCAGGCAGTGACGGTGATGGATGTTACGGTGCAGATGCTGCTGGAAAATGAAAGGGACAGCCTGCGGCATTATCCGTCTGCGGCGGCTCATTTCCTGGAAGAGGCAAAGAGGACAGCAAAGCGGCATGGGCTTGACTATGCATTTCCGGAATACCTCCTCCATCTGCCCAAAGAAAGGAGCCTAAAGGAAGAGCTGGAACTTATGAAGGGGATGGAGGATAAGCCGGAGGGCTTTGCAGAAAGCCTGTACCAGCGCTATGAAAGCAGCGGTTTTTTTGTGCCAAGGGTTAAAGCCACAATAGGGGATTTTGCTGTTCCAAGCAAATACCGCTGCAGCGGCATCTGCCGGATGGCTGTGGAGCGTCCCTTTTTGGATGTTCATGGAAACTTGTTCCTGTGTTGCGCCAACTGGATGCATGCGCTGGGGAATATCTGTGGGGACGGCGGTTTTTTAAAGGTATGGAACGGCCAGGTCATGCAGGAAATACGGCGCCTTTTCTACGAAGGCCGCCTGCCGAAATACTGTGTGGGCTGTGTCTTTTTGCGGGATGAAATGCTGTCCGGCATCAAGGTCCTGAACCCGGACAAGGATTTTTACAGGCACAATTACGATGGGCAGATGCAGTCCCTGTTAAAAGAGGTGGAAAAGCTATGAAGAAAAACCGCGTATTGGTGATTACGCCGGGGACGCTGCCCGTGCCGGCCGTCAAAGGCGGCGCAGTGGAGACCCTGGCAGAGACCTTGGCGCGCCAGAATGAAGTGCATCAAAAGATGCAGCTTACGGTAATCGGGCAGTGGGACCCGGAAGCGGAAAGATTGGCGCGGCGCTACCGCCATACGGAATTTAAGTTTGTGCGCCTGCCCTTAGGGAGCGCCATTGCAGACGGTATCGTTTATTCTTACCTGGAATATGTGAAAAAAGACTGGAAAAGCATGTTTTACCAGAATCATTACAGGGAGAAATACTATACGCAGGAAGTTGCCAAATATTTGCGCAACCAGGCCTTTGACCGGGTTATTTTTGAAAACAGGCTTCCCCTGCTGTCTGCCCTGGGGTACTACGGCAATGCCCAAAAATATGCAGGAAAATACGATTACCACCAGCATTCTGCCGTGCTGGATACAGAGACCAACAGGGAGTATTTTGTGAAGAGCCGGAGAATCCAGGCGGTCAGTGCATACGTCCGGGAGGATATTTTAAATCATTATCCCGAGGTGTCCCCCCATCAGGTTGTCACTGTGCAAAACGGCGTTAACCGTAAAGTATTTGGCCGGAAGATGGATATGGCTAGGAGGGAGCGGATGCGCCAGAGCTTAGGGATTCAGGAAGAAACCGTATTTTTATACTCTGGCAGGCTGAGCCAGGAAAAGGGCGTCCTTGAGATGATACAGGCTTTCCAAAAGGCGGTAAAGGGGTTAAAGGATGGCAGAAAAAGGGCAAAGCTTTTGATTGCAGGCGGCTGTTTCTCGGGGAACAGGCAAAAGAACGCTTATTATGGAAAGCTGCTTTGGGAATGCCGGGGATGGGAGGAATCTATCCGTTTCCTGGGCTTTCTGCCTTATCGGCGGATGAATGACTATTATGAAGCGGCAGACGTGCTGCTGATTCCCAGCCTTGTGCCGGATGCGGCGCCGCTGACCCTGATAGAGGGTATGATGGGCCCTGGCGCGGTGGTGGCTTCCTGCGTTGGGGGAATACCGGAATACGCCGGGGAAAAAGGCGCCATGCTGGTTGCCATGGAGGAAAAGGAAGCAGGGAGGCGGAGCATGTCGGATGCAATCCGGCAGTGCATCCAAAGGCCGGAATTGATAGAAGCTTATGCCGGGGCAGGCAGGCGGCGGGGCAGGCAATTTACTTGCCGAAGCTATTATCAAAATACCCTCTGTGCGCTGGGGCTGGATTCAGAGCCAGATGCAAGGCCCATTGCCTTTTTAGGGACAGGGCGTTTTGCGGATGCGGCAGTGCGGCGGTTCCAGAAAGAGACAATCGGATGCTTTGTGAATTTTAGTCCTTCCTGCCAGGAAAAAGAGCTTTTGGGCTATCCTATCCTGGAGGCCTCACAGTTTTTGCCC
>CAOKUK010000028.1 GCA_948472595.1 uncultured Eubacterium sp. | reverse complement strand
ATTGCGGCTTCCCTGTAAGGGATATCGAGGGGGATTTCCAGAGCAGGCTCTACCATTTCATACGGGAATAAGGAGGCTTAGGGAACGTTATGCAGAAGGTAAGGCTAGTGGATATTGCACAGAGGCTGGGCGTCAGCACCGTAACCGTGCATAACGCCCTCTGCGGCAGGAAGGGCGTAGGGGACGCCATGCGGGCCAAAATACTGGAGGCGGCAAAGGAAATGGGCTATGAGCCGGCCTCCGCCCCCAAAAAGAAAGAAAGCCGCATAGAATCCTGGAAGATTGGCGTGGTCATTGCGGAAAATTACTTAGCGCAATATGCCACCTATTACTGGAAAATGTACCAGGAATTGGCCTTGACAGCCGCAGAGCGGCATTGTTACATGATGGTGGAGGTGCTGAAAAAGGACGTGGAGAAGCGGACTTTAGAACTCCCGGAATTTGCCAAGGAAAAAACCGTAGACGGGATAATCATTATCGGCGAAATTGACCGCAGCTACCGGAGGGCATTGCAGGAAAAGGCTGGAATGCCCATTGTCTACATGGATTTCTACGACAATGAAATTGCCAAAGACGCCGTGATTGCCGATAATTTTTACGGCATGTACCAGCTGACGGAGCTGCTGTTTGCGCAGGGCATGAGCCGCCTGGCTTTCGTGGGGTCCATTTACGCCACCAGCAGCATCATGGATCGGTTCTGCGGCTTCCAGAAGGCCTTGCTGGAACACCATGTGACCCTCCCTGACGAGTGGCTGATAGAGGACAGAGACGAATTTGGCCAGGTGGGATTTGAGCTTCCCAAATGCCTGCCGGAGGCTTTTGTCTGCAACTGCGACCTGGTAGCCGGCCTTGTCATTGCGAAGCTTCAGGAAAATGGATACCAGGTGCCAAAGGACATTTCCGTCATTGGGTTTGACAACTTTGCCTATCCGGGCTTTGCCGACATGAAGGTCACAACTTATGAGGTCAATATGAAAGCGATGACGAAAGTCGCCCTGGATAAGCTTTTGAAAAGGCTGCGCAGCCCTGGGAAAGGCAGGACTTTGGAAATCGTCTCCGGCCAGGTGCGGTTAAAGAACAGCATTCGGATGAAATGAGCAAGGGCTTCCGGCACATTTGATGTGTACGGAAGCCCTTGCAGAGTTTATGGGCTCCTGGAACTTAATAATTAAATTAAAAAATCAAATCAGTTAAATCATTTTTTAAGCATTTCTCCCATATATTTTATACAAATCTTATAATTTTTTTAGAATTAAATAAGAAAAATAAACGAAATTTCATAATTTCTCCCAAACATATTGAAAACTGATATACATTAATATAAAATTAAATTAGCTTAAATACCAGCTAATAAAAAGTACGGAGGTAAAAAGATGAAAAGAAAAATTTTAAGCGCGGTTTTAGCTGCGGCCATGGCGATTTCCCTGACTGCCTGCGGCGGGGGCTCCAAGGACAGTTCTGGCACGTCTGTAGAGGTGCCGACCATTGACAAGCTCAAGGGCGAGGATTACAAAGACTTAAGCGCCGAGATTAAAATCCTCACCAACCGGACGGATATTGTAGACACGGTTTACAAAGGATATGCGGAAACTTTCATGAAAAAATACCCCAATATCAAAGTCACCTATGAGGGGATGACCGATTATGAAGAGTCCTTAATCCTCCGCCTGCAGAATGGCGACTGGGGCGATATTTGCTTTATCCCTTCCGGCGTGGAGAAAAGTGAGATGGGCGAATATTTTACCCCTTTGGGGGATTATGAGACCTTGGACAAAATCTACAATTTTGTCTCAGAGAAGACATATGACGGCACGGTATACGGCGTGCCCAACGGCGGCACCGCCGGCGGCGTGGCCTACAACAAGCGGATTTGGAAAGAGGCTGGCATCTCGGAACTCCCCAAAACCCCGGATGAGTTTTTGGAGGACTTAAAATTAATCAAGGAAAAGACAGACGCCATCCCGCTGTATACGAATTTTGCCGCCAAATTTCCCATGGGCGCCTGGAACGACTACGTAGGGATTGCCTCCAACGCAGATGCGGATTACAAGAACAATAAGCTGCTCCATCAGAAAGACCCCTTTACGAAAAACAGCGAAATGAGCGGGCCGTACGCCGTTTTCTACACCTTGTATCAGGCTGTTGCCGACAAGCTGGTGGAAGAGGATCCGGCCTCCAGCGACTGGGAATCTTCAAAAGGCATGATTAATAAAGGGGAAATTGCAACAATGGTGCTGGGTTCCTGGTGCGTGCAGCAGTTTAAGGATGGAGGCGACCATCCGGAGGATATCGGCTACATGCCTTTCCCGATTACGGTAGAGGGCAAGCAGGCGGCAGCCTCCGGCGGAAATTATGCTTATGCCATCAACAATAAGGCAAGCAGCGAAAACCAGGTTGCAGCCATGCTCTATGTCAAATGGATGCTGGAAGAATCCCCAATCTTCAGCGATGAGGGAAGCATCCCGGCCTTGAAAGGAGAACCGCTCCCAGATTCCCTGTCAGAATTCAAAGAGGTGGAGCTTTTGGTAGACAATCCGCCGCAGGCAGGGGAAGAGAGCCTGTATGATGATATCCGCATGAACGCAGAGGTGCTGAGCGGGGATTATCCGGTAAGCGAGGTATTGGAGGCCGCCCTTTATGGGGATAAGTCCATGGACGATCTGATGGCGGAGTGGAACCAGAAATGGACGGACGCCCAGTCGTCCTTTGCCGTAGAGGTGGCGGAATGAAATGGCTCTGTGCCATGAATCGTATTATAAACGGAACGAAAGGAGAAAGCGATGGGGAACCAAACCTTTAAGCATTGGATTGGGAGCAGGAAAATACAGAGAAGGCTCGTGATTTTTACGTTTATGTTCGTCCCGCTGTTACTGCTGCTGCTATTTACCTACGTGCCCTTTGCGCAGATGATCCAATTCAGTTTTTACAACATGAAATACATTGGATCCAGGACGTTTGTGGGGCTTAAGAATTACATTGAGGTATTGGGGCGGAAAGAGATTTTTGGCTCGCTGATGGTCAGCCTGTACTATATGGGCGGCGGCGTGGTGCAGCTGGGGCTGGCGTTGTTTTTTGCCAGCATGATGGTGTTCAAGGTAAGGGGAGAATCCTTTTTTAAGGCCACGTTGTTTTTCCCTTACCTCATCTGCGGCATTGCAGTCGGGTTTATTTTTAAATTCTTCTATGCCAGGGGATACGTGCTGGACACGCTTCTGCAGATGTTCGGCATGAACCTGAATGACATCCCCCTATGGCTGCAGAACCAGAGCATCAACAACATTTCCCTAGCGGCCACTTCTGTGTGGAGGTATTTGGGGCAGAATGTGGTGCTGTTCCTCGGGGCGATGATGTCTGTGGATTCAGAACTCTATGAGGCCGCCTCTTTGGACGGGGCGAATAAGTGGCATCAGTTTAAGTATATCATCCTGCCCAGCATCAAGTCCATTATCGTGCTGAACATCATCCTTTGCATCAGCGGCTGCTTAAGCGCATTTGAGCCGCCCTACGTTATCACAAACGGCATGATGGGGACGGGGACTTACTTCGTGATTATGAACCGGCTTGCCCATGAGAACCAGAGGGTCGGGCTTGCCTGCGCCATGGCCATTGTGCTGTTGGTAATCATCATTATCTGCACGGTGGCGCAGAAGCTGTTCTTCAAGTATGTATTCGACGACGGAACCGGTGACGAATCCAAGGAGGCCGTGAAACGCAGGAAAAAAGAAGCGAAAAGGCAAAAGCAGGAGAAAGGAGGGGCTGCAAGATGAAAATAAAAAAGCGGCGGATGGGGTCAATCGCATTCAGCATCGTGAAATATGCGTCCTTAATTTTGGCCTCGGTCATTGCGTTGATTCCAGTGTGCGTCTGTGTTCTGACAGCGTTTAAGACAAATGAGGAGTATGCGTCCACCTCTGTGTTGGATTTGCCGTCTTCCTTCGGTTATCTGGAGAATTTTAAGATTGCCATTGAGAAGGCGAACATGCTGCGGTGCTTTGCAAATACGGCCATCGTGCTGGTGGTGGTGCTGCTTGTGTCTGTCCTGACGGGATCCATGCTGGCCTATGTGCTGAACCGTTTTCGGTTCCCAGGGCGCGGAATGGTGGAGAACCTGTTCCTGTTTGCCTCCCTGCTTCCGGGGATTGCCATGCAGGTGACGATTTATAATATCATGCATTCTTTGGGGCTGATCAACCACCTGTATGGGTATATGATTGTGCTGATGGGGACAGATATTATTTCCATTTACATATTCCTGCAGTTTTTTGAGAACCTTCCGATTTCGCTGGATGAGTCAGCGATTATTGACGGGTGAACGTATTTCGGGATTTTCTTCCGGATTTTGTTCCCGCTGCTGAAGCCGGCGATTATGACGACTTTGGTGCTGAAAGGCGTGAGCGTCTACAATGAGTATTATGCCTCGAACCTTTATCTGCAGCGCCCGGAATTGAAGACCATATCAACGGCGCTGTATACGTTTACGGGACCTTATGGGAATCAATATAATTATATCTGCGCAGGGGTGTTGATTACGATTGTGCCGATATTGATCTTTTTCCTGGTGTTCCAGAAGCAGGTTTACAGTGGGATGGCTTCTGGAGCCGTGAAGGGGTAGAAAGAGAATAGGGGCAAAATAGCGATTTTTGCAGGATGCGGCATGGGCAAAATAGCGATTTTTGCAGGACGCAGCACTGGGAGGGCAATCCCCCTCGAAAGACGGTGCAACACTCCGGCAAACTAACCACTAAGTCCGACTAAGACGCTCAGGAATGCCTTCGCGCCTAAGTCTCCCTAAGTGGTGGATTTTGCCTCCGTTAAAAACGCCCCTGAATTGTCTTTCGAGGGGGATTGCCCTCCCAGCGCCGCTGACAGCGAAAAGCGAAAGGTATTTTGCGAGGCAATCTAAAAGGTTACCTAACAATAATTGCTTGGCAGGGAAGAAAGTTATCTTGCGAATAGTGTATGGTCTCAGAAGGAGAGAAGAGAAGCGTTCATTTTCTATTTCGCAGAAGTTTTATGGAGATTCTATATTGCCGTTTTTGAGAAGTGCCTTTTTGCCGACACACAGCTGCTTAGGGAAGGGAATCCCCCCTCCACAGACGATTCAGGGGCGGTTTTAGCGGAGGCGAAATCCAGCGCCTAGGGAGGCTTAGGCGTGAAGGCTCTCCTGAACGTCTTAGCCTCCCTTGGCGATTAGTTCGCCGGAGCGTTGCGCCGTCTGTGGAGGGGGGATTCCCTTCCCTAGGCAGCGTCCGTGCCTCATATTGCCCTTCCCCCCAACCCCACATCAACCTCTATGCATTTTGACAAAAAGTTTTAGTATTTATAAGAAAGGCTGCACAAGCCTGCGCGTCAACCCCCGCAGGCCATGCTGAGTGGTGAAAGAAATGAGTGAAGTGAAAATCATCGGAGAAAACGTAGCGCATATGCCCTGGCAAGCCCCTCCCGAACGGATGGACGGCGCCCCCATATGGCGTTATAGAGATAACCCCATTATCAACAGGAACCCCCTAAAGGGAGTGGCCCGCATTTTCAACAGCGCCGTCATGCCTTACCAAGAAGGCTTCATTGGTGTATTCCGCGGAGAGCAGACCAATGGGATTCCCAATATTTACCTTGGAAGGAGCCAAGACGCCATCCACTGGGAATTTGATGAGGAAAAAATCCCTTTCGTGGATGAAGAGGGCAACCCCTTCATGCCAATCTACGCCTACGACCCCAGGCTGGTAAAGATAGAGGATACCTATTACATCATCTGGTGCCAGGATTTTTACGGCGCAGCTATTGGGATAGCGAAGACAAAGGACTTCCAAAAATTTGAGAGGATAGAGAACCCTTTTCTCCCCTTCAACCGGAATGCGGTGCTGTTCCCAAGGAAAGTCAACGGGAATTACCTGATGCTCTCAAGGCCCAGTGACAGCGGGCACACGCCTTTTGGGGATATTTTTGTCTCGGAAAGCCCGGACATGGTGTATTGGGGGAAGCACCGCCATGTCATGGGCAAGAGCAGCGAATGGTGGGAAATGCTAAAAATTGGCGGAGGGGCGGCGCCCATTGAGACAACGGAGGGATGGCTCTTCTTTTACCATGGCGTGACCGGGACCTGCAATGGGTATGTGTACAGCATTGGTGGGGCGATTCTTGATATCAGCAACCCTTCCATTGTGAAATACCGCTGTGAGAATTTTATGCTGACGCCGGAGGAATGGTATGAAGAGCGGGGATTCGTGCCGAATGTGCTTTTCCCCTGCGCGACGCTCCACGATGCCGGGACGGGGAGGATAGCCATTTATTATGGCGCGGCGGACACCTATGTAGGGCTGGCGTTTACCAGGGTGGAGGATATTATCGGCTATATTAAGGAGCATAGCGTGACAAGGGAATCCGATACGGAAATCGGGAGAAGGTAGGGGGCGTGCGATGGCGGCAAGGGAGCGAAAATTTGCAGAGGAAGTAAAAAATCATTTGACCCAGGATTTGATTCCCTTTTGGGAAGGGATGGCGGACAGGGAAAACGGGGGGTATTACGGTTATATGGGGTATGGCTTGGAGGTGGATAAGGAATACGAAAAAGGATGCATTTTGAACAGCAGGATTTTATGGTTTTTCTCCAATGCTTACTTGATGCTGGGGGAGGGGCGCCTTTTGGAGGACGCCGGCCATGCCTACCGTTTTTTGAAGGAGCGCTGCATGGACAGGCAGTATGGCGGCGTGTATTGGTCCGTGGCTTATGACGGCAGCTTAAAGGACGATGCGAAGCATACCTACAGCCAGGCCTTTGCCATTTATGCCTTGTCCTCCTATTACGATGCGTCAGGGGATGGGGAGGCTCTGGCGCTGGCTCGGGAGCTCCAGCTTTTGGTCGAAGAGAAATGCAAGGACGCCCAGGGATACCTGGAGGCCTTTAACCGGCAGTTTGAGCCGGAGGAGAATGAGAAGCTTTCGGAAAACGGCGTCATGGCGGAACGGACGATGAATACGCTGCTCCATGTGCTGGAGGCCTATACGGAACTGTACCGGGTAAGCCCGGATGAGAGGACAGGCAAAGCGCTGCGCAGTCTATTGGATACGTTTGCGGATAAAGTGTATAACAGGAGGCTGGGGCGGCAGGAGGTGTTTTTTGACAAGGATTGGAACATGCTCATTGACTTGTATTCCTATGGCCATGACATTGAAACCTCCTGGCTGGTGGACAGGGCGCTTTGCGTGCTGCAGGATGCGGCGTACAAAGAAAGGCTGCTGCCCATTACCACAGAGCTTGCGAGGAATATCTATGACCGGGCTTATGTGGGGCATTCCGTGCTGAATGAAGCGGAATGCGGCGTGGCTGACGCCACCAGGGTATGGTGGGTGCAGGCGGAGGCTGTGGTAGGCTTTTTGAATGCCTGGCAGAAGCTGCCGGAAGAAATGGAATGGCTGTTTGGGGCAGAGGATATCTGGGAATTCATCAAAGGGCACCTGATTGACAGGCGGGACGGCTCGGAATGGTACTGGGCAGTGGACGCCCAAGGGAAGCCCCTGGAAAAGCCCATTGTGGAGCCTTGGAAATGCCCGTACCACAACGGGCGGATGTGCATGGAGGTCATGAGGAGGATGGATTGTGATACATAGCAGATATTATGAGGAATTGGAAAAATATGAAGCGTTGGTTGCTAAGAAAAATGAAAGAAGCGGCTTTTACAATGGGATTTATGACAGGTATCGGGACCCCGTCCTGACAAGGGAGCATGCGCCGCTGCATTGGCGCTATGATTTGGATGGGGAGAGGAACCCTTATTTTATGGAACGCCTGGGCGTCAATGCCGTGATGAATTCCGGTGCGATTGAGCTGGATGGGAAGATTTGCCTTGTGGCAAGGGTGGAGGGGAATGACAGGAAGTCCTTTTTCGCAGTGGCGGAAAGCAGCAGCGGGGTGGATGGGTTCCGTTTTTGGGATTATCCGGTGGCGCTGCCGGACACCTGCCCAGAGGAGACGAATGTGTATGACATGCGCCTGACGAAGCATGAGGATGGGTATATTTACGGCGTGTTCTGTTCAGAGAGCAAGGACAAGGAGGATCCGGACTTGTCAGCGGCTGTGGCGCAGGCTGGGATTGTGCGCACCAAAGACTTGAAGGAATGGGAAAGGCTGGATAATCTAAAGACGCTCCAATCCCCGCAGCAGAGGAATGTGGCGCTCCACCCGGAATTTGTAGACGGGAAGTACGCATTTTATACCAGGCCAATGGACGGCTTCCTAGAAACCGGCAGCGGCGGCGGGATAGGGTTCGGGCTGTGCGATGACATTGCCCATGCCGTCATTGGGGAGGAAAAGATTATCAGCCCCAGGGTGTACCATACGCTGACTGAGTCCAAAAATGGCGCTGGGGCAGTTCCCATAAAAGGGAAGAAATGCTGGATCCACATTGCCCATGGGGTGCGCAGCACGGCGGCAGGGCTCCGGTATGTGCTGTATGCGTTTGGGACAGACCTGAAGGATCCTTCCAAGGTGGTGGCGAAGCCATCCGGGGTGTTTTTGGCCCCTCTGGGAGATGAAAGGGTGGGGGATGTGTCAAACGTGGTGTTTACCAACGGCGCGGTCGCCAGGGAAAATGGGGAAGTTTACATTTATTATGCTTCCTGTGACACCAGGGTGCATGTGGCCTCCACTACAGTGGACAAGCTGGAGGATTATCTGTTCCAGACGCCGGAGGATGCGCTCCGGTCGGCAGACTGCGTAAGGCAGCGCATGGAGTTGATTCAGAGGAACAGGGAGGCGCTTTGCGGCCTCTAGGGCAAAGCGCGGCGGAATGCGTATCGGCGGCGGGGGATGGGATATGGTGAAAAAATGGGTGGATGACATCAGGGAAAAAACAAAGGGCATGGGTTGGGAAGGAAGGGCGGAATATGTGATGGCCTATTATTGGTATCACATTTTGCTCACAGCCCTTTTCCTAGGGCTTTGTATTTTACTGGCATATCACATTGGCTGGGGAAACCGAAAAATGGATTTTTCCCTGGTCTTGGTGAACCAGGAAGTGGATTTTGCCCGGGACAAGGCTCTCGCAAAGGACTTTGCCCAACATTCCGGAATCAGGGAAAGGCGGATTTCTGTTGACTCGGACTATCTGATTTCCTATGGGGGCGTAGAGTTGGAAGGAATTAACGAAAGCTCCTATGAAAAGTTTTTCTTTAATTGGATGTCCGGATCCATAGACGGCGCCGTGATGCCGAAGAGCTTTGCCCGGTACTGCAAAAGCCAGAATGGGGAATTTGCGGAAGTTTCCCAGCTTTTAGAAGCATGCAAGAATGCTTCTGCTGCATCGCTTCCTGGGAAAAGCGGGAAGGGGATAGCTGCGCCTCTTTATTGGGAAAACGGGGAAGCCATAGGGGTTTATCTGGAAGGGACAAGGCTTGGGCAGTGTTTGGAATGCGACCCAAAAGACCCGGTGGTCTTGGTGTTCCCGAAAGAAATGCCCCGCAGGGAGGCGTGCGCGAAGTTTTTGGCATATATTTTAGAAGAGGTATGTGAAAAACCCTCCCAGCTTTAAGCGGTTCTGCTGTGAGAGGAGATGGCTCCTGGAAAGGCGCAAAGATATATGGCGAATCCTCCCACAGCGTATTCCCAAAAAATGGAAGGAGTAAATGGCATGAAGAAAAATTTAAATATGGATAACCCATTTTTTGCTTTTATGGGAAAATTGGGGGACATTGCAATTGTAAATGTGCTCTTCCTAATCTGCTCCCTTCCAATCCTTACTATGGGCGCATCTACGGCAGCCATGTACCGGACGTTCCGGAGGATGCAGGAAGGGGAGGGGGGTTCTGCGTTCCGGGAGTTCTTTTTGGCTTTTGGGCAGGCTCTGAGAAAAAGCTTTCCCGCATGGCTGTTCCAAATCCTGACAGGCGCCGTCCTGGTGTTTGACCTGATGTTTGTGGTAAAGGCAGGCGGCACGGTGTTTTGGCATGCGGTGGGGATGGCTTTGGGCTGCCTGCTCCTGCTGTGGGCGATGGTTTCCTGCTATCTGCTTCCGGCGGCTGTTTATGAGGGAAGAACTTTGGGCGCAGCCCTTGCGGGGAGCCTGTTTCTGGCGACGGGGAATTTCCCATGGACAATCGCCATGGCGCTGCTTCGCGGCATTCCGGCGGCCTGCCTGGTTTTGGGGAGTTATTTTATAGGCCTGGCTACGCCGATTTATTTGACGGTTGGGTTTGGGGCCACGGCATACCTGAATACATGCATCCTGAGGAAATGCAAGGGAAACGGGGGAAAAGCAGAGGAACAGGAAGGAAAGTTGGACGAATAGAATGGAGGGCGTTATGGACGCAAAAGAAACTTATCGGTTCTGGATGGAGGACCCATATTTTGATACAGAGACCAAACAGGAGTTGGCTGCCATTGCGGGGGAAGAGGCAAAGATAGAGGAACGCTTCTACCGCAATCTGGAATTTGGCACGGGAGGCCTTCGGGGCGTCATTGGAGCCGGAACCAACCGCATGAATGTCTATACGGTGCGCAAAGCCACCCAAGGCCTTGCAAATTACATCAAGCAGGAGCGCAAGCAAGAAAAAGGCGTGGCAATTGCTTACGATTCCCGGAACATGTCGCCGGAGTTTGCAAAAGAAGCGGCGCTCTGTTTGGCGGCGAACCAGATTAAGGCTTATATATTCCCTTCCCTGCGCCCTACGCCCATGCTTTCCTTTGCGCTCCGGGAGTTGGGCTGTGCGGCGGGGATTGTGGTGACGGCAAGCCATAACCCGCCGGAATACAATGGCTACAAGGTATACTGGGAGGATGGCGCCCAGATTACCTTTCCCAGGGATCAAGAAATCATCTGCCAGGTAAACGCCATCCAGGATTTTGCCCGGGTAAAGACGATGGCGAAGGAGGAGGCCGAGCAGGCAGGCCTTTATGAGGTGATAGGGGAGGAAATGGACGACAAGTACATGGCGGCCTTAAAGTCTTTGGCAATCCACCCGGAGATGATAAAGGCAGAGGCGGCAAACTTGAAAATTGTCTATACGCCCCTGCATGGGACCGGGAACCTGCCGGTTCGGAGGATTTTAAAGGAATTGGGCTTCTCTCAGGTCTATGTGGTGAAGGAGCAGGAGCTGCCGGATGGGAATTTCCCCACTGTCTCTTCCCCAAACCCAGAGGATAAGAAGGCATTCACTTTAGCGCTTCAGCTTGCAGAGCAAGTGGATGCGGACATTGTGCTTGCCACAGACCCAGATGCAGACCGTCTGGGCGTCTATGCCAAGGACGCAGCCACTGGCGCCTACCGCGCATTTACCGGGAATATGTCTGGGATGCTAATCTTAGAATACATCCTTTCCCAGAAAAAAGCCATGGGCGCCCTCCCGGAAAACGGCGCTGTCGTCACCACGATTGTATCCGGGAAGATGGCGAAAGCAATTGCAGACGCTTACGGGATAAAGCTGATAGAGACGCTTACGGGTTTTAAGTATATTGGGGAGCAGATTAAGCTCTTCGAGCAAAACCACACTTATGAGTACCTCTTTGGCTATGAGGAAAGCTATGGCTGCTTGGTGGGCACCCACGCCAGGGACAAGGACGCCGTTGTGGCGGTGATGGCTCTCTGTGAAGTGGCTGCCTGGTGCAAGCACAAGGGGACGACCCTTTGCGGCCAGATGGACCGCCTTTTTGAGACTTATGGCTATTACAAAGAAACCCTTTCCACGATTACCCTGAAAGGCCAAGGCGGCGCAAAGAGAATCGCAGGGATTATGGAGGGCATCCGCAGGGAAGCGCCAAAGCAGATAGGAGGCAGCAGGGTCTTGCAGTTTCGGGACTATAAACGAGGAGAAATCACAGACTGCGTCACAGGAGAAAAGACGCCTGCCAACCTTCCAACTTCCGATGTGCTGTATTTTTCGCTGGAGAAAGAGGCTTGGTGCTGCATCCGCCCTTCCGGCACGGAGCCAAAGATAAAATTCTATATTGGCGTGCGGGGAGAGGGGGAAGCCGAGGCAGAAGAAAAGCTTGAAATCCTTGCAAAGGCCTTGGAAAAGCTGACAGAATGACCTTGGACTTTGCCCTTTGCCTAGAGCCGTATTTCAAATCCACAAATAAGATTTTAGGAGGATTTCCTTATGAGTATTTTAAAACTCCGCCCCGCCTGCAAAGACTACCTATGGGGCGGCGCAAGGCTAAAAGAAGAGTACAACAAACAATACGAAGGCGACGTCTTAGCCGAGACCTGGGAGCTTTCCTGCCATCCGGACGGCCCCTCCCGCATCGCCAACGGCGCCTACGCAGGGAAGACCCTTCCGCAGTATATCGAAGCTGAGGGGAAGGAGGTTCTGGGCGCCCACTGCCGCCGTTTCCGTGATTTCCCAATCCTGACAAAATTCATAGACGCCAAAGACAACCTCTCCATCCAAGTCCACCCAGACAACCGTTACGCCCTCAAAAATGAGGGTCAGTACGGCAAGACAGAGATGTGGTATGTTATGGATGCAGGCAAGGATGCATTCCTGTACTATGGCTTCAAACAGGAAATCACCAAGGAAGAGTTTGCCCGGCGCATCCAAGAGGACACGCTGTTAGAGGCGCTCCACGCCGTCCCTGTCCAAAAAGGGGACGTGCTTTTCATCGAATCCGGAACCATCCATGCCATTGGGAAGAATATCCTGATTGCGGAAATCCAGCAGAATTCCAATGTGACTTACCGGGTATACGATTACGGAAGAGTAGGGAAGGATGGCAAAAAGAGGGATCTGCACATCGAAAAAGCCCTTGCCGTCACCAGGCGGGTGCCCATTGTCAGGGATAACAGCAGCTACCCCCATGTGGCAGACTGCGATTATTTTACGGTGGACAAGCTGAACCTGGACGGGCATATCATGAATAAAATGCAAGGCAGCGTGTCAGAAGAATCCTTTGCCAGCATTTTATTTCTAGACGGGGCAGGGCGTATCTTTAACGGGGAGGAAAGCCTGGAATACCAGAAAGGGGACAGCTTTTTCCTATCAGCCGGGAGCGGCCGTTACACCATTGAAGGGTCCTGCGATGCTTTGGTGACGACAATCCGCGAAAAAGCCGCGCCGGTCCGTATCGGAATTGACATTGGCGGGACAGACACGAAAATCGGCCTGGTTGACATCCATCAGAAAATCATTGCCATCCAGAAAATGAAGACCGATGCCTCCCGTCCTCCCCAGGAAGTGATTGCGGAAATCGGGAATGCGGCGCTGGGGCTTTTAGAGCGGCAGGGGATTGCCATAGACCAGTGCGTGGGCGCCGGCATTGGGGTGCCGGGGACGGTGGACAGGAAAGGCGGCGTTGTGCGTTATTCCAATAATATCAGGTGGGAGAATGTGGAAATCGAAAAGGAGTTAGAAAAGCTTCTGCCTGTGCCCATCCGCATTGCCAACGATGCGGACTGCGCAGCCTTAGGCGAGGCCGTGGCAGGCGCAGGGAAAGAGTGCCAGGACATGGTGATGCTTACCCTGGGGACAGGGGTTGGCGGAGGGGTCATCCTGGATGGGAATATCTACGAAGGGAAAGGGATTGGCGGGAGCGAGCTGGGGCATATGGTAATTGTGGAGGGCGGCGAGCCGTGCACCTGCGGGAGGCGGGGCTGCCTGGAAGCCTATGCGTCCGTAACGGCTTTGCGCAGGGATGCAAGGCGCGCTGTTGGAAAGGATTTGGCGGCCGGGGAAATCTTTGCCGGGGCAAGGGAAGGGGACGGCAGGCTCCAGGAAGTGGTGGAAAAGTACCTGGAGCGGCTGGGCGTCGGAATCGTGAATATTGTGAATATTTTCCGCCCGCAGCTGGTGCTTTTGGGCGGCGGCCTGTCCGGGCAGGGGGAGCTGCTGGCAGAGCCCCTTGCGAAGATGGTGCGGGAAAGCTGTTTCGGCGGGGAAAAGGGGGAGCTGCCGGAAATCGCCGTTGCGGCCCTTGGAAATGAGGCGGGCATAATAGGGGCGGCAAGCCTTATCTGACGAAAGGGGCTCTTTCTGGCTTTGTTTCCCTTGACCATTTGACATACATGACGATTGCATTTCCCAGATAGACAATCCACATAAGCAATGTGGCGGCGCTGTCATTTCCTTTCGCAAAGGCGAACGCCCACATCACCACCGTGACAGCGTCCACCACAAGCCAGAGGATCCACTGCTCAATATACATTTTAATTGATACAACCATTGCGACTACGGAGATAACGGTGGAAAGCGCATCGGCAAAAGGCAGCGTCCCGCCCAGAAGCTTCAAGACGCATCCATAGACGATGGTGGCAATAGCCACGCACCCATAGAGCAGCGCTTTCCCCTTGGCGCCCATTTCCCGCTTCTCAACCTCGTGTGTATCGGGGTTCATGTGATTGCTCCACACGTACATGCCGTAAAACTGCATGGGAAAATAGTAGAGGATATTGAGCATGACTTCCCCGTAAAATTTTGCCTGATAGGCAATGATGGAATACAGCAGGATGTTCACAATCCCAAAGGCATAGGCGCTCAGCTTCCCCTTTCCGGTGCATACGACGCAGGCCACCCCGGCTGTGGCAGACACCATTCCCATAAGGCTGTCTTTCCAGTAGACGGAAAGGGAGAGTATGGCTGCGCAGCAGCCGAGAAGCCAAAGCACTTCCCAGGTTTTCCAGCCTTGCAATTCCCCTGTAATAAATGATTTTAACTTCTTTTCTTTATCCATATCTTCTTTGCTCTTTCTAATATCTTGCCCTCCATTATAACGCCAAGCATCGGCTCTGGCAATAGAAAAGTATTACTGCGGCGGTGAAATATCGACGGATTTTAGGCAAGTAAAAATTTCGATATTTCACCGCCGCAGTAATAACTCTTGCAGCCTTCCCAAAAACGGTCAATCTGGTATAATAGGAAGGGGGGAGGAGGAAGGAGGCCTATGAACGAGAGATTTTTCAGCCTGCCCGAGGGGAAGCAAAGGCGCATTATGCAGGCTGGTTACCGGGTATTTGCAAAGAATGCCTATAAAAGGAGCCCTATGCAGGAGATTGCCGATGCGGCGGGCATCAGCAAGTCATTGCTGTTCCATTATTTCCGAAATAAGCATGAGCTGTATCTGTTCCTTTGGGAGAAGTGCGCAGAGGTTACGATGGAATATCTGAACCGTTATGGATGCTATGATTCCACGGATTTGTTTGAGATGATGCACCGGGGGATGCAGGCGAAAATGCAGATATTCAGGGAATGGCCGGATATGGCGCTTTTTGCTGTCAGGGCATTCTATGAGAAGGATGAGGCAATCTGCCAAGATATCCAGAAAAGCTATCAGAAATTTTTTGGCTTAAAGGCAGGGAAGGCCTTGGGGCAAGTGGATATGGGGCAGTTTGTGCCGGGATTGGATGTACAGATGATGTACCGGGAGATGTATTGGGCGTCGGAAGGGTATCTGTGGGAAATGCTGCAGTGCGGCAGCCTGGATGTGGATTTGATGGAACAAGATTTTAGAAAGCTGTTGGAATTTTGGAAATCCGTTTATCTGCGCAGGGAATAAGATGGGAGGTTGCTATGGATGCAATTAGGACAGAAAAGCTTACGAAGTATTATGGGAAATCCAGGGGGATTGCAGGCCTGGATTTACGTGTGGGGCAGGGAGAGTTTTTCGGCTACATAGGCCCGAATGGCGCAGGGAAAAGCACCACTATCCGCACCTTGCTGGGCTTTATACGGCCAAGCAGCGGCAAAGCCGCCGTCCTGGGGAAGGAAGTGGGGAAAGAGACCCGGGAAATCTTAAAGGAGGTGGGCTACCTCCCTTCCGAGGCGATTTTTTACCAGGGGATGCGGGTTCGGGATGTCTTGAGGCTTTCCGCCCGCTTAAGGAAGGAGGACTGCCGGGAAGAGGCGGAACGGCTGTGCCGGCGGTTGGGGCTTGACGGGGCGAAGAAAGTAGAGGAGTTGTCTTTTGGGAACCGGAAAAAAGCGGCCATTGTCTGCGCCCTGCAGCACAACCCTAGGCTGCTTATTTTGGACGAGCCGACCTCTGGCCTTGACCCGCTGATGCAGAGGGAGTTCTTCCAAATCTTAAAGGAACGGAACGAGAAGGGGGCGACGATTTTCCTGTCTTCCCATGTCCTTTCCGAAATCCAGAGGAACTGCACCCGGGCGGCCATCGTTCGGCAGGGGAGGATGATTGCCTGTGACCATGTGGAAACGCTGGCCAGGACAAATGCAAAGCGCATTGTTGTGCATGGGGACATAACGGAATCCCAGCTTAGGCGTATCTGCGGCGTCCCGGGAACTGCATCAGGGGAAGAGGCGTCAGAATCTTGCGGAATCTTGGGAAGCGCAGCAGAGGAAGAGGCGTCAGAGTCCTGCGGCATTCGGGATTTGCAGAAGGAAGGGGAAGGGTTCCGTTTCCTCTATGCAGGAGACATCAATTGGCTGGTGCGGATGCTGGCAGGGCATCGGCTTACAGATTTGTCCATTTCAGAGCCAGATTTGGAAGAAATCTTTTTGCATTATTATCAGGATGGGGGTGAAGGAAATGACATTGGCAAGGCATGAGTTGCATCAAGGCAGGACGGCGCTTTTGGTGTGGGCGGCATCCCTTTCCTTCCTAATGGCGGTCTGTGTGCTGCTCTATCCGGAGATGGAAGGAAATATGGGGGATGTGGGGGATATGTTTTCCTCTATGGGGAGCTTTTCTGCGGCTTTTGGGATGGAT